>JAITGU010000033.1 GCA_031280375.1 Candidatus Methanovirga procula
AAGACAATGAGTACTTTATCTCCTTTTCTTAATCCTCTTTTAATTAACTCATTAGCAATAATATTAGATTCCAAATCCAAATCATTAAAAGTCAAACTCCTATCAACAGCCACCAAAGCATATTTATCTTCATAATTATCAACTATTTCATTAAATGTTTTAATCACTGTGGTTTGTGATGAAGAAATAAAACCATTTTTATAATTTTTACCTAAACCTTCTTTACCAATATCATCTTTACCAATATCATCTTTACATATATTTTTTGAAGATATAAAAATATTGCTAAGAGAAATATTGCTGAGAGTTTCCAATTCATCGTTAACAAAAATATCTAAAACAATTTTAAAACTGTTAAAAAATAAATCCACCAAATCATCACTATAACAACAACCATTATAAAAAATCCTCATCATATAATCATCAAAGATTACAGTGAAATTAGATTCTGGAACCTCGCTCTCTCTAAAATCATCACTACTCTGTTTATAATAAAACTGAAAATCAGGGAATATAACATCATTATAATCTTTAAAACAATCCTGAAAGTAATCCCTGTATTCCATTACTTTCATATCATATTTTTTAACATCCCTTAAAAAATTTTGACAAACAATTGATGTATCCACATCATAAGCAAAAGTTATCCTCTCAAATAAATCAGTTGACTTCTTATTATCCCGATATAATTTTGTGATAAAGATTTCTTTACTATAAACAAACTTAGTTAAAGTAAAAATTAATGTGGATAGAAATAATGACTCCAAAACTGAATCCAAATTATCTACTTGCCCTTCATTATTTAATGCTTCATATTTTATCCTTAATTGAGGCATTGATTCATCTAAGTTAAAATTCTTATTTAACAATTTTTTTCCTTTTTCAGCTTTATCCTGAGGAATAATAGTTTCCTCACCAATACCTAAACTGTCTGAAAAAAATAAGTCCTCTTTAGAAAGAATATATTGTGAAAACAATTTTTTAAGTTTTTCATCCTTTTTAAACCATTGATAATGTTTTTTGTTCATGAATTTAAAGTTTATATTATCATACTTTCCCAGTATCTCAAGAAAAAAGAAATCAAACTTATTTACCATATAATTTTTGGAATAGAAAGCATAAAACCCTAAAAAATTATCTATTATTAAATGTCTTAATCCATTTTCAATAGTTATCATACTAAATACTTTATCATAAACAAATGTAGCATCGAAAAAAAGTTTATTATTTTTACTATTCGTTATACTTCCAGTATTCAAATAGTAATACTTATACAGTTTATCCAAACATACTTTAAATTTTTTAGACTTTAACAATATTTCTGTTAATAATAAAACATCTTCCATATATAAATTTGGAACCCAAAATTTAGTATTATTCAATAGCCAGGCTCTATTGAAAATTTTGGAAGGTAAAGATACACAAAATATACCTCTTATTTTTTTCATGTCTTTTTTGCAGAATATATGATCTTTCAGATCATCTGGATTAATGCCGTTTGTCAAATTTTCAAACACATATCTTTGTTGATTGTTATCTGCATCTTCAAGAATATTCATCATTTTAAACAATATAAACTCAGGTTCATCTTTTAAGTAATTAATTAAAGTAGTGTAAGTATGTGGAAATACTTCATCGTCGCTATCAACAAAATGAACATATTCTCCTTTAGCTTCATTTAAACCAACATAACGACTGTAAGATAGACCCATATTTAAAGAATTATGAACAACTTTATTTTCTATTAAATTTGATGTTAATAACATATTAATTTCATAGTAGTATTCAGTAAAGTCTTCCATCCCATCATTGATTATAATAACTTCAAATTTAGATTTTTCTAAATCATTGTTCTTGATACTTGTTAAACATAGTATAAAATCATCTAACTTAGTATTAAAAACAGGGATGATAACTGAAAAATGTATACTTTCGTCCATAATTTCACAACACACAAGATTATATTTTAGACTATATATTCATGATTTTTTTAATAAAATTTTCTTGTTTTCTAAGTAAATCAAACTCTAACTCAAAAAATTCAAGAATAACACTATCATTTTCATATAATTCTAAAATTTCTTTTTCATTTTTTAAAATTGAATCCTTTTCTTCAATTAAATAATTTTGTAAGTAATTTAAATATTTTAAATTAATTTTAAAAAACTTTATTTCCTTTAAAATTTTAAATACTTTTATAAAATGTTGGATATACTCTAAAATGCAAAAATTCGACTTTGGGAATGTTGGTCTGTATTCATAATAATCTATAGGAATCAAAGTAATACTGTCTAATTTAGCTAAAACTTTCGCTAAAAATATAGGATCTTCACCAACATAACAATCAGGGAAATATATACCGTTATCATCTAAAAATTTTCTTCTAAAAATATTTTTAAAAAAAAACCATGGAATTCCATAGAATTCCGATTGAATAATTTGAATATTATCTATCTTTTCATGATATACTATTATTTCACCATTATTTCCATTAATTCTTAAATTTGCCGAAACCATACTTGAATTATTGGATTCTCCAACATTAAACATTTTTTCCAATGAAGTATAATCCAGTAAACAATCATCACCATCAACGAATCCTAAATATTTCCCTTTTGATGAATCAATACCTTTATTTCTTGATATTCCAGGACCCATATTATCCTGATTTATAATCTTTATTCTATCATCTTTTTCTCCATATTCTTTTAAAATTTTTAGAGAATCATCTTTAGAGCCATCATTAATACATATTATCTCTATATCTTTTAAACTCTGATTAATTACACTATCTAAACATTCTTTAAGATAAACTTCTTTATTATAAACTGGTATGATTATAGATATCTTAACATCATCCATGTATTCCAACTCCTTGATTATAAGTTAAAATTTTACCTTATCACAAACCTAAAACATCTCCAATCGTCTTTGAATTACTTAATGCTATTATTTTAACAAAAATTCTAACCTTTTTCAACAAATTTTTAAAATCAGAATATGAATACGAACCAACAGCAAACGAACATGTCAATAAAAATATTTCATCAGCTGATTTAATGACTCTAATTAAAGATTCATTTGATATAAAATCCTCCCCCTTTTTTAGAAAATTCATCGCATCCTTTGAATTATTCATATAAATAAAATCATAACGAATTTTTATAGGATTAAAATCATCGACCATATCTGCAAACTTATAAAACACCTTACTTGGAGGAATGTTATAAATCTCATTACACTTTTCAAAGATTTCTTTTAAATAATCATCAATGAGCATGTTATAATCTAAATTAAAAAATAAAGGAATGCTGTCACATTCAAATAATCCCATAACATTGTTATATTTATAATCAAAATGTTCATGAAGAATAGTCTCTAACAATATATTATTACTCTTAATAAATTTATTCAATGCCAAAACTGTTGCCGCCAAAAAAATATGATTGTAGCCAATATTATGAGTTTTACAAAAGTCATCAATTAAATTAAAATCATCCACAATTTCAATACACTCAAAACCAAATTTTATAGGTGGTTTCTTAGATATTTTTGGAATATAAGAAAATAAAGGAACATTTTCTAAATTACTCTTTAAGTATTTTGTAGCAATAGTGTCTACATCATTTTCAGATTCTTTTAGATCAATAGCATAATCAAAATAATCTATATTTTTAGAAACAATATTTCCATTGTATATATCCATTAATTCTTTTTCGAGTAAGGTAACAGTATATGCATCAAAAATTATATGATGTAACCCAGCAAGTAATGTCACTTGATTATTAAACTCATATATTTCAAAAGAAAATAAAGGACCTTCAAATAAATCGAAATTTACCCTTGGAAAGATATTAAATGCAAGATCAGTTAACTTTTCATGATAAATATTAATTTTTATTTCAAGTTCATCATTGATTTTCTGATAAACAACACCATTAACATGATGAAAGTAAGTTTTAAAATTAGGATTCAAATTAATAGTTTTAATTAAAGCCTTTTTCAGTTTATAAGGATCCAAATTTCCTAAATTATGTAAACTTAAAAAAATAAAACTTTCTGAGGGTTGCCCTTTTTGAATCCTATCAAAAAAAGAATATTGTTGAGGTGTTAAAGGATAATAATCTCTTTTTTTGTGTTTAATATATTCTCGAATTCCTGTACTCTCAATTAGTTTACTAACCATTTGAATATTCATATTATTTTTCAATAAATCCCTTAAATCTAAACTTACTTGATAATCATTTAAAATTTTATTCATCAATGTTATCAATGAAATAGACGAAAATCCAATGTTGAATAAACTATTTGTCACACCGAAATTGTTGTAGCCTAAAATTTCAGTACAAATATCAAATATTTCCTTCTCTAAATCCGTATTAGGCTTCTGATAATTCTCATCTTTATTAATTTCCATATTTTGCAGTTTATTTCTGTCTACTTTACCAGAACTATTCAAAGGCAACTCATCCAAATAACAATAATAATGAGGGACCATATAATCGGGCAGATAAATTTCCAACTCATTAACTATAACTTTACTATCTATCTTTTCATCTGATGCATAATAAGCAACCAATTGATTATTGTTTATGGTGACTATTGCTTGTTTTATCTTGTTTATCTTTATTAGTGTGTTTTCTATTTCTCCTAACTCTATACGGTACCCTCGTATTTTCACTTGAAAATCTCGTCTCCCAATATATTCAAGATCATCATTCTCATTTAATCTAACAAGATCACCTGTTTTATATAATCTGTTATTAAACCCTAATTTTTCTTGTTCTTTTGTTTGGTAAGGGTTTAATATGAATTTTTCACTGGTTAGCTTTGGGTTGTTTAAGTATTCTTTTGCTAAGCCCACACCACCCAAGTATAACTCACCTATTGCTCCTTTAGGTAATAACTTTTGGTTATCATCTAAAATATAAAAAGCAGTATTAAAAACTGGTTTTCCAATAGGCACAATTTTAAATGAATTTTTAACTTCGTCACAATCGAAACAAGTTAAACCACCTTCTGTTGGACCATAAATATTAAACAATCTTGTGTTTTCAGATAACAAGTCCATAGCATCATTAACTGTACCCATGTCCAAAACTTCCCCAGCAATGAACATATAACGAAGTGTGGGCAACAAATATTTTAACTTACTCTCCACACCATTATATAATCTTAAAGATTGCAAAAACACCAAAAACATAGATGGCACGAAATTTATCACAGATACAGACTCTTTGTTTATAAGATCTATTAAATATTCAGGATCCTTTTCACCACCTTCTTTACTAAGAACTTGAATAGCACCTACAATAAAAGGAAGTATCAACTCCCAGACAGACACATCAAAAGTATAATATGTCTTCTGAAGAATCACATCACTATCATCAATACAAAATTCCTCTTTCAACCACATAAGTGAATTAAAAACACTTCCATGCTCAACCACAACACCTTTAGGTTCACCAGTCGAACCAGAAGTATAAATTACATAAACAGGATCACTTAAACCAATACCCACACCCAAATTAGAATACAAAACACCTACCAAAGTACCATCCCTAAATAAACCCTCAACATCCACCAAAGAACTACCAGACACTATTTCATTAACAAAACCATAATTTTCATCATCTGTTAATATGAGTTCTGCATTTGTATCTTCAATAATATGTTTAATCCTTTCTCTTGGACTATTAGGAGCAATTGGAACATAAGCACAACCACACTTCAAAACAGCCAAAATACTAACAACCATATAAGGTGACCTATCCAAAACCAAAGGAACAAAAAAACCACCACCACAATTATAACTATCTAAAAGGTAGTTAGCCAACCTATTAACCATTGTATTCAATTCACTATAAGTTAGTTCCTCATCCTTATAAATCAAAGCAACACCGTCACCATTCAATCTAACTTGTTCTTCAAATAAATCAACAACAGTCTTGTTCTCTGGATTATTATCAATAAAAGTATCGTTTAAATCATTTAGTAGTGAATTTTTTTCTTTTTCATCCAAGTATTCTAATTTGTCTATTTTTTGATTAGTATTCTTTAAAAATTCCTTCAGAACTAACTTATAAACTCTGATAAAATTATTTATAAGTTCATCAGAGTAATCATTTGAATATTTGAATTCTAAAACATATTCATTCTCTAATTTATCTATATTCAAAATCAAATCAAAAGAATAATTGAAATTATCCTTTGAAAGATCCATAAAATCCAAAATATCATTATTTAATTTAGGAAAATTTAATTGAGAGTCCCTGTAATTATAAGCAATAGGTGTTTGATACCCATAATCCTTTTTCAAATCCAGAACAGAATAAAGACCACCACCGCCAACTATTTTACTAGTTATACTCTGAATAATGCCTATAAAATCATTTATAAGTAAATTTTTATCAATGATGATTGCAAAAGGCAATGTGTTTGCAAACATTCCCACACTATTACTAAAACGAGGAGTCTTACCAAGAACAATCAAAGACAATGAAACCTTATCACTTAAAGAAAACTTAGATATCGTAAAAACATAAGCAGAAAGAAGCAAATTAGAAACAGAAACATTATTAACACCACAAAAAGCATCTAAACTCTCCATATCTATGTGGAAATGAGTCTCACCACCAACACTACCATCATAATTACTATCATAAAGTTCACTAACAGAATCCACACCATCCCACAAAGACTCATAAAAATTTTTCTCTTTTAAATAATCATTGGATCCTAATTTCTTATCTTCTAAAATATTAGAATAAAAAGCAATCTCATCTACATCAACATTTTCATCATTTAATATCTTATTAACAGTTTCTATAAATGGTATGATGGATGAACCGTCGAATAATAAATGATTGAAATCAAAAAAACAGAAATTACTCAAATCTGATTCAATAATATAAACACGATATAAATATGAACCTTCTTGAACATCATAAGGTTTT
Source organism: Candidatus Methanovirga procula (assembly GCA_031280375.1). GTDB lineage: Archaea > Methanobacteriota > Methanobacteria > Methanobacteriales > Methanobacteriaceae > Methanovirga > Methanovirga procula. Next base: position 6,957 of record JAITGU010000033.1, read on the forward strand.
ATCAAACTTTCAACAGTTTCATCAACAAGACTATCGTTTTCTATAGCTAACTTCCCTATTTCAACACTACCTATGTTTTTTTTTAAACATATTTTATTATTCTTATTTTCTATTGTGCTTTTAAGATAAGGATAAGAAGTAAACAATCTTTCCACAAAATTTTCAAGATCCACATTCTTTCTAAACTTTAACATAAAAGGAATATTATATTCAATGGTTTCCTTTTTCAACTGTTCAAAATAAACACCCAATTGATTCTTCTTTAAAGGATAAAAACCAGAATCATCGTAAACCAGGTCTAACTTACTTTCTATGGATTTAGCAATATTATTTATTGTGAGTTTATCCTTTAATGAACTATTATTCTCTAAAATGTCTACAGAATATTTCTGATAAATCTTCATGCTTAAATCCATTAAAGATATGGAATCTAAGCCCACATCCATAAGATTCGTATCCAATGAAAAACTACTATGAGGGATAGTATCTTCAACTAAACCTAAAATTTCATTTTCTAAAGAAAGAATTAAACTTTTGGCATTATTATCCTTATTTGAACCCATACTCAGATTCCTCCTTATTTAAGTAAATATTCAATATATTCTTTGGCAATATATGTGTTCTATCAATTTTACCCCTCAGATTCAATGGAATGGAATCAATCTTCATTATAACTGATGGAATCATATAAACTGGTAACAATTCAGATAATTCATTTTTTATTTTATCAACATCAAAAACTTCTTCGTTATTTTCAGTTACAACACCAGCATATATTTTCACATTATTTTTAATACCTGTTGTCTCACTTACATCAAAACCAGCCACCACACATTCTTCCACTCCAGATATTTTGTTAATTGTGTTTTCTATTTCTGTTGGTTCTACTCTATATCCGTGAATATTTATCATGAAATCTTTTCTTTGAAGAAAAACCAAATCACCATCATTATTATAGTATGCTAAGTCCCCAGTTTTATACAAAACTTTATCACTATTAGAACTTGAGTAAGGGTTAGGTATGAATTTTTCATCTGTTAATTTTTTATCGTTTAGATAACCTAAAGCCAACTGCCCAGCAACATAAATTTCACCCATAACACCATCATTCACTTCCTCCAAGTTTTCATCTAATAGATAAATCTTATTATTATTTGCTGGTTTTCCAATTGGAGTATTCTTATAGGGTTTATCAATTTTGAAATGAGTGTTAAAACCAAGTGTTTCTGTTTGTCCATACAAATTAATAATAGTAGTTTTAGAAGAGTAAATATTAGAAACCTTATCTGTTGAGACAATAAATCCTTCTAATAATCCATCAGCATATCTTAAAAATTTTTCAGCTAACTGAGGTGGAAACATAGACCCATTAATATTATTCATCTTCATATACTCTATTAAGTAGTGTAGATCTAATATTTTTTCATCGGGGATAATGTGTAAGTAACCTTTTGAAAACATAACACCAAAGGTTATGAGATGTGCTGCTATCATTGAAAAAGATGGTATTAAAGTCATCACACATTTTGATCTTAAATATTTCCCAATTAATTCTATTGAAATATTCTTTGAAGCCATACAAATTTGTTTGTAGTTTATCATTACTCCATTAGGAGTGCCTGTTGTCCCTGAAGTAAAACAAACCAAAGCCAAATCATCAATACCAATATAACTATCGACATCAATAGGCTTCTCAAAATCTTCACCCAAACCATCTAACTCACTTATAAAATCCCCATCGATAATCAATTCCGTGTTTAATTGTTTTATTATTTCATTGAATCGTGCTTTTGGTGTTTGCCTATCAATTACAGTGAATGAGTAGCCAAGCTTCCAAACTGCTAAAATAGAAGCAACAGTAAAATGAGACTTATCAATAAAAATAGGAATTATCAATTTATCCTTTATTAGATCAGATTTAGAATTTGAATCTAATGACTGTGTTTTAAGTTTAACTTTTAGGAGATTAGCTATCCTATTCACCAAAACATCCAATTGACCGTAAGTTAAATTAAAACCATTATATTTAACAGATTTACTTTGCGGTTCATTAAATACCAATGAATCAAAACATTTTAATATATATTCCTGATCATTATCAATTGTAAAACACATAATATCTTATTTTATGGTTCATTATATATAAAGTTATAATACAGAAAATATTGGCATGAAAAAGTTACTATCACAGTTAACAATAAGACTGATAATCAAGTTTGAGTGTTGTGTTTCACGACGAAAAGTCTTTAAATACTGATGAGATAGTTAAAATTAAAGAGATGATTATGAGTCATTTTGGTGGGTAAGATACCAACATAAACAACTTAAAAAATCTGGTTAAGTATTTTAATAAAAATTAGACAAATTTATAGTAAGTTTGATAATGTTTTTAAAAAATAAATTTCTTTAAATTAATATCAATCTATTGAATATTCTTTATTATATAAAATACATTAGATTATTATTCAATTTTTAAAATAATTAATCTTTAATTATTAAAGCGAAGAATTAATTCGTCTAAGTTGAAAATAAATTTTCAATAATTAAAGAAAAACTTCGTTTTTCTAACTTATAAAATCAAAGATTTTATAATTAAAGATAATCGAAGATTATCTAAATTCAAAATAAAAAAATTCTGAATTAAGGAAAATTAAAATTTTCTAAATTATAAAATTAAAAATTTTATAATTAAAAAATAAGAAAATCATGGATAATAAATTTTATTGAAAATTTAAGAAAATAACGGAGACTTCGTCTCCTAAGCTTCTTATTTCATTCGAAACCAAAGATTTTCTAAATTCAAAATAAAAAAATTTTTAACTGAAAAAAAATCAAAGATTTTCTAACCTTTTAAATCTCCGATTTAAAAAATTTCAAAACTTTTCCAAAATGACTATAATTCTATTGAAAATTAAAATTTTGTATATTACTTCTACGGCTGGATAGTAATACAAAAAGTATGATAAAATTCACAAAATTTGGTATTGACCCTTTTATGTACTGACATTTTTATGGTAAGGAAATATTAGCAGTTCTTTTAAAGTCCATATGTGATTTGTTAGCCCTATTGACATCATCGGAGTTACTTTATCATATTTTTTCCAAACATTACCCCCTAATTCTTTTTAAATCAGTTTTTTTCAAAGAATAATGCGGTCGTACAAGATTATGCTCGGTCATTTTGCAAGTAAGATGGGTACTGTAGCCATTCGTCTTCTTTAGAATACGCTAAGGTTTTTCTTGCTAATCTTTTGTTTTTTTGCCTTAAATTTAAATTTTCTCGCTTAATATACTATGTAGAAATTTCAAAATCCTTAATATCCTCAGAATTGCCGAAAATTATTCTTTTGCTAATATCAATCAGATCTTTCCCATCCCTTTTTTTCACAACTTGTGCAATACTTCAACTTCTTTAAAAGTTATTGTTTTGGTTTCTTAGGTCTTCCTCTTTTGCCTGTCTTTTGGAAATTTGGGCAATATAAGAGTATCTATCCAATAATGCTCTTTTTATAGTATTTTTCTCCCATCAGTGACGAATAATGGTAGATTATTTTCGTTTTTATTCTATCACATGTTTGCTTCACAACTTCGTTTGCTGCTTTTTGAGTCATATCGCCCAAGATGAGCTGCTAAAATTATCTTATTTTTTGGGATCGAATACTTAAGTAGACCCATCTTTCATTTTTCTGATTGGCAATCCATGCTCAGATACATTTTTTTTTTAACAAAAGTCCAAAGCTCATCAAGTTCCACTTTATCAACGTCTATATCTTTCATTAAAACCTGATTAACTTCTTCACAATGTTTGGATGATATTTGCAACCATCTACGGACAGTGTCAAGTTTAACATTCAACATGTCTGCTGTGGATCTAAGACTCATGCCTTTTAGAATCATTTTCAAAGCTAAAAAAACAGTCTTCTCATCGGTTCTTAACTCATGTGAGATGGTATTAGCTCGTGATGTGAAGTTTTTTAGAGCATGTTCTGCAAATATATTTGTGAACAGTTCCATTTTTTGTTTTATAAGTTCCATTACCAACCACATTTTCATTTCCAATCTTCCCATAATCATCACACCCTTTATTCGGACAAGGAACATCAACAAAACTCGGTTTCGGACCACATTTACCCATAAATTATCACCATTATAATTTATGGAACAAGTAGTATATAAAACTTCAGTATATAGAAAGATCAACACCAAAAATTATAAAAATCACAAAAACAAACAAAATTTCACCAATAAAAATTTAGACACTACCATTAGACAGACTCTTAAAAAAAACTTCTAAAATACGGAAATTGTAAAATCGGAGTAAAATATGTTGAATCTTTTTAAAAAGTATTTCAGACCTTATATCTTCCTAATAATGATTTCTCTCATATTCCAAATCATACAAACATTTTTCACACTGTACTTACCTAATATAAATGCAAAAATCATAGATGATGGTATTATAAATGGTAATATACTTTATATCCAAAATCAAGGATTTTTCATGATAATTTTAGTGTTTCTACAGGTTTCATTCTCAATATTAAACAGTTATCTTAGTACAAATGTTGCCTTATCGATTGTTCGCGATATTCGTAAAGATTTATATTATAAAATACGAAGTTTTTCATCTGCAGATATTAACAAGTTTGGTGTGGCAACTTTAATTACAAGAGTGACTAATGATGTTCAGCATATCACAATAGTTTTAACTTTTTTGTTTAGTTTGGTTGTGAGTATTCCTGTAATCATTATTGGCAGTATAATTATGGTGATAGAAAACAATTTATCTTTGTCTATGATATTATGTTTAGTATTTTCTATTTTCATACCATTGGCAATAATTTATGCAAAAAAAATAAAACCAATATCTGAATTATTTCAAAAACAAATCGATAAGATTAATGGGATTTTAAGAGATCAGATAACTGGAATTCAGATAATTAAGGCTTTTGTTAAAGAAAAAACTGAATATAAACGGTTTAAAAAAGTCAATAAAGAGTTATATGATTTAAATATAAATATTGGTAAGTTAATGGCAATATTTCTCCCAAGTTTTCTTGTCTTGCCTAATTTTTTGATTTTAGTCACTTTGTGGTATGGAGGCACACTTATTAATGTAGGAGAATTAGAAGTTGGGGAGATAACAGCTTTCATCACTTATTTATTGTATATAAGTATGGGTATGCTAATGTTTTCCATGATTTTAGGATTTGCACCTCAAGCTGAGGTTTCTGCAAAACGTATTTTAGAAGTATTAAACTCAAAAACTTCTATTTCATCCCCATCTAAACCTACACATATTAAAAATCCTAAAGGATTTGTTGAGTTTGAAAATGTAGATTTTTCTTACTCGACTAAGAACCAGTTATCTAACAACCACTCAACTAACAACCAAGCAACTAACAATCAATTATCTAACAATCAATACAACCAAAATAATTCAGTTGAATATGTTTTGAAGAATATTAATTTCATTGCTAAACCCTCAAAGACTACTGGAATTATTGGAAACACTGCCTCAGGAAAATCAACTTTATTACAATTAATTCCTCGTTTTTACGATGTCACAAATGGAGTTGTATCTTTTGATGGTGTTGATGTGAAAAAGCTTGATATTAATGAGTTAAATAGCTATATCAGTTTTATTCCACAGAAATCATTCCTCTTCAGTGGCACCATTGCAGAAAATTTAAGACTCAGTAAAAATGATGCTACTGATGATGAATTATGGGAAGCATTAGAAGTAGCCCAGATTGCTGATTTTGTAAAAGGATTAAAGAAAGGTTTGGAGTCTGAAATTTCTCAAAGAGGAATCAATTTAAGTGGTGGTCAACAGCAACGTTTAACTATTGCACGAGCAATTCTCCCAAAGCCAAAAGTAATAATTTTTGATGATTCATTTTCAGCTCTTGATTATGGTACAGATTTAAAGCTTCGTAAAGCCTTAAATACAAGTATAAAAAATTCAACTGTCATCATTGTTAGTCAGAGAATTTCCACTATTCGTAATGCAGATAATATATTAGTAATGGATAATGGTAAGATAATCTCCCAAGGAAAACATGATGATTTAATAAAAAATTGTGAAAACTATAAATCCATTGTTTTGTCTCAAACATATTATAAAGAGAATTATGGGGGTAATAGCTAATGTTTATTCGTCTTCTTAGATTATTATTAAAAGATAAACTGAATCTTATATTAGTTTTATTCTTATTAATATTCTCAATAATTCTTCAATCATTCAGTCCAATTGTTTTAGGTGATGGGATTAATATTCTATATGATGGATTTAAATCTGGTCATATAAGATTTGATTTATTATTGAACTGTATAATAATATTGTTTTTTATGTACTTTGGAAATTATATTTTCAATATCATAGGTGGAATAATTTCAACCAAGATTGTCTCAAAAGTTTCCTATAATTTAAGATTAGATGTTGAAGAAAAGATTTGGAAGTTACCTTTTAAATATTATAATCAGAACAAAACAGGTGATATAATGAGCCATATTACCAATGACATTGATAACATTCATCAAACACTTAATCAAGTGCTAAATAATTCATTGCCTTTAATACTAAGATTCATAGCTATTATACCCTTAATGTTCTATGTATCCTGGTTTTTATCACTGCTCACATTAACCATTGTTCCAATATCTTTTATAATTATATTGTTGGTTGTAAGATTTTCTCAACCTCATTTTAAAAATCAGTGGAAAATGATTGCTAAGATTAATGCTAATGTTGAAGAAAGTTTCAATGGTCATTCAATCATCAAAAATTATGACCAAAACGGAGTCTTTCTCAATGAATTTAATGAAAACAATGCTAAATTATTTAAATCAAGTTTTATCGCTGGATTTGTTTCATTAATTAGTTATTATAGTACTACACTTATTAATAATTTAATTTATGTTGTTGTGGCTTACTTTGGAGCTTTACAAATCATAACTGGAAATTTAAGTCTTGGTAGTGTCCAAGCATTTATTCAATATTCCAATCAATTCACACAACCATTTGCACAGTTAACAGAAACAATAAGTATAATACAGTCAGGAATAGCCTCATCTGAACATGTATTCAATATATTGGATAGTGAGGAGGAAATTTTTGATGAGAACTTAACAGAAATTAAAGAAGTGAATGGCTTAATTGAATTTGAAAATGTTGATTTCAGTTATATTGAAGATGTTAAATTAATAGATAATCTAAATTTAATCGCTGATGAGAAAAAAACTTTAGCAATTGTTGGAAGCACTGGTGCTGGTAAAACAACTTTGGTTAATCTGATAATGCATTTTTATGAAATTGATAATGGTTCTATAAAGTTGGATAATAAAGATATTCGCCAAATAACTAAAAAAAGTTTACGTCGCAAGTTTGGTATGGTATTACAAGATCCTTGGTTATTTAAAGGCACAATTGAAGAAAATATTAAATATGGGATTTCAAGAAACAGGAAAATATCTGATGAAGAGTTTTTTGAGGTTACTAAGGCGACTTATGTTGATAATTTCGTGTCAACCTTAGTAGATGGTTATCAGACAATAATAAGTAATGATGAAGAATTATTATCTGCTGGAGAAAAGCAATTATTAACTATAGCAAGAGCACTTTTAGCAAATCCAAGCATATTAATATTAGATGAAGCCACTTCATCAATAGACACTCTAACAGAGATTTTAATTCGAAAAGCAATGAAAAATCTGCAAAAAAATCGTACGAGTTTAGTGATTGCCCATCGTCTAAGCACAATTAAAGATGCTGATAAGATTATCGTGATGGATAAAGGGAAAATCATCGAAGAGGGTAACCACGATGAGTTAATTGCTATGGGAAAAGATTACCTTAAACTTTATCGCAGCCCAATTTGAATAGTAAATGAAGATAAGTATGGATCAAATAATTAAAATGAGATTTAAGAAATTAGAATCATATTTTTAATTACTGAAAATCAAAGATTTTTGGTAATTTTTAGTAATTTGAAACCTAATAAATTTAACTTCACAAAGCACCACAAAATCATTCCAAGAGTTGGAAAACAAATAATCTATTCATTTATTATTCAATCCTTGACTCATTTTCTTAGATTTTTATAGATTTTAGATCTTTTACCAATTCTTTCAATAATAATCTTATCAGACTTAGAAATCCTAAAAAGAACACGATACTTTCCTACTTTAACTCTTATACAATCTTTATCATCTGTTTTTAAAATAATTGATTTGTAAGGATTATCTAATATTTCTCTAATTTTAGTTATTATCCTAATGAAGCCTTTTCTGTCTTTCTTAGATAATTTATCAAGAAATTTATCTACATATGACTTTATAATTAATTTATAAGCTGTATCTTTCTTCAAGTTTATCAGCATCCAATGCTATTCCTTCACTTTCATCAGCTCTCTTCAAATTTCTCATGAATTCTTCTGGTGTTTCACCAAACTCCATAGCCACCACTTCAATAGGTATTCCATCAGGATATTTATTTTTTTCTTCAATAAACTCCTGTTCCTCAACCATTTTTTCTAAGTATTCATTTATAAAGTCATTTTTTGTTTTATTTTCTTTTTTAGCCATTTTCTATAGATTTAAGAATACTTTCTTCTATTTTTATATCTGTTTTTACGACCGACATTAAAAATCACCTTTATAACTAAATATATATTAACTTTCAAATTATATAAACATTTTGAGTTCGTAAAAAATCTTGAGGATTATAATCTAAATACAATGAAAAAGATAGTAACAAACCAAAATCAAAAAAACATGTTTTTTATTATCACTTTTAACAGTCATAGAATTTTTAGTTGTGTTTATATTAAGTCCTAAAATATATAACTATATAAAATTAAAATCCTTAAAATAATTATAAAACAAAAAATATTGTTAATTTTTGATAATATTTTCATTTTTTTTAATTGTTGAAAATTTATTTTCAACTTAGAAGAATTAATTCTTCGTTTTAATAAGTTTAAATTAATTATTTTAGAAAGTTAAATTATAATAACATGTATTTTTAATAAATAATATTTAATTGATAATATAGAAAAATTTAGTTAAAATATATATAATAAAAATATAGTGTTTTGCGAAATTAATTAATTTAAATTGCCAAAAATCTTTGATTTTTGTAATTATGAAAATTACCAAAAATTGCTTTGCAATTTTTGTAATTATGAAAATCTTCGATTTTCAGTAATCTTCGATTTTCAGTAATTAAAAATATAATTAATGTTATTTTTTTTAACTTGATTAAAATTCTTAACTTTCATTTTAGTTATTTAAAATATGTTATTTTTTTATAAATAATCTCATTAAAATTAATTTAATAAAATAGAACTATTAATCACTAATTAATTATATTTTAAGACTAAACTATTGATTTTTTCATCATATTAAATTACAAAAAGTTGCTTGAGAAATAGTTTATAGTTATTATGGAAAAGGTTATAAATAAGTATTTATATAAATTATTGTATGATTCTAAAAGATTTAAAACCATGGCATGCACCAAATGTTATTAAAATACCGAATAGTCAGAAAATTTTAATCAAACATTTAAGTATTTATGAAAATCAATGATTTAATAAAACGTGACCCTGATAAAGAAGTTGTGAAAATCATGATTTTCTTAAAATCTA
>JAITGU010000069.1 GCA_031280375.1 Candidatus Methanovirga procula
TTTGGGGTTGAAGAATTCGGATGAGTATATTGATTTTATTTTTATAACTGGTATTAGTAAGTTTATTCATACTTCTATTTTTTCTAAGTTGAATAATCCTACTGATATTTCGTTGTTGGTGATTATTCTACTATTTGTGGTATAACTCATGAAGAGTTAAATGATTATTGTTCTGGTTATGTTCAGGCTTTTGCTGATAAAAATAACATGGTTCATGATGAGGCTTTATCCATGGTTAATCATTGGTATGATGGTTATAGTTTTGATGGTGAGCATAAGGTTTTTAATCCATTTTCCACACTTTCAGCTTTGAAAAATGGAGAGTTTTCTCAGTATTGGGTTTCTACTGGGGCTCCTCATTTTTTAGTTGATATATTGAAAAATGAAGATTATAAATTTTCTAAATTTCCTATCGGAAATAATCGAAAAGTAAATATAGATTTAGAAGATGTGGCATTAAGTGAAAGTGATTTGAATGAAATTGATCCTTTGAAAATTGAAGACATGTCTTTACTTTTTCAGGGAGGGTACCTGACAATAAAAGAAAAATTTAAAGATGAAGATAACAGGAAAATGTATTCTCTTAAAATTCCAAGTTTTGAGGTGGAACAGGCTTATGAAAATAATTTAACAGAATTATATTTGAAGAAAGTTGAGAATAGATTTAACAATGTTAAAGAATTGATTTGGGATGATCTAATTGCTATGGATTGTGAAAGTTTATCTAAAAGGTTAAGGGCTTATATTGCTGGTTTACCATATTATAATAGGTTAAGTAAAAATAATGCTGAGAAATGGAAGTTTTATTCTATGATTTTTACAGTTTGGGCAAGAGATGTGATGGGTTTTGATGTGAAAGAAGAGAAGGCTATTGAGGATGGGAGAATTGATTATGTTTTAGAAAATCCAAATAAAGAACAAACAATAATTGTGGAGATGAAGTATAGTGAAGATAAAAGTATAGTGAAGATAAAAGTAAGTCGTTTAAAGCTTTGATTCGAGAAGCTTTTAAGCAGATCGATGATAAGAAGTATTGGTGGGCTTATACTGGGGATATCAAGTTGATGGCTTTAGCAATCAAGGATATTGAAATTGATGAAGGTTATATAACCGATGTTAAATGTAAAATAAAGGATGTGAATGAAGGAAAAGAAGAGGAAATTTGAAATATTAAATTTATTATTAAGGTATTTATGAAAAAACTCCACAAAAGTTTACAACCTCCAATTTAATTTTAAATATTAATTGAACAAAAATAATTGTGCAACAGCCTCTAATAGAAAAATTTCAGTGAACAAGGTGCTGTAAACGAAAAAACTTGTATATTATATATTTTTATTGAATGTTTAAAACTTCTTTACTTTGAATGATACAATATTTATATGTATTAAAACATAGAATCTAAGCATTCAGTTGGATCTTTTTTAATTATATCATACCTTTGTAAAACATTATTGTCAAGACAACTTAATTTAGTAAGATTTACTTATATCATATTTAATTATTGGAAAATTGATAATCTGTAAAATTTCAGTAAAACTATTTTTTTTTTTTATTTGAAAATATTAATCTTACTTGAAGATATTAATTTTTTTAAAAGTAATACTTTTATATGAAATAATACAAGATAAAATATTACTCAATAAAAAAAAATTTGTTGAGAAAAAATTTTTTTATGGAGGAGTATTATTATCACTGAAAGATATTTTGATCCATTAGATGACTTTCTGTTTTCCCAGTACATGGCAAGTGAAGGCATGGAAAAACAACTAAAATCATTCATCAATGCAGTGCTTAAAGAAAACAACGATTCAATTGAATTTATAGAAATCATTGAAAATAAATTAATTTCAGCCGAAATAAAAGGACAAAAGAATTGTATACTTGATTTAAGATCAGTTTCATCAGATGGAAGACACTTCATAATAGAAGTTCAAAGACAAAACCAATACCACTTCAAAAAAAAAGAAGCTTACTATATTTAGCGAGAGAATACACCAATTCAGCTAAAAAAGGCGAATTAAAAGATTTAAAACCACATACATTAATCAACATCTTGGACTTTAACTTTTGTAAAGATGACCTACCCAACCAAAAGTTTAATATAGTAGGCAAAACAAACGAATGCTTATATTCAGACCATCTGACAATATACAATATAAACATTCCAGCATTTAGACAACTGAAAGAAAAAGACCTGAACAATCCATTACACAGATGGATAATAATTCTTTGATAAAAAAAGCACAAAAAAAATTATAGACGAGGTGATTAAGATGGATGAAGACATAAAAGCAGCAGATGAAAAATTCAATGAGTTGCTCTCAGATGAAAAAGCTTTTCACGACTATCAAATGAGACAATTAGCAAAAATGGAATTTGAAAGCGAAATAAACCACAGCAGAAAACAAGGTAAAATATAAGGAATAAAAGAAGGTAAAATAGAAGGAATAAAAGAAGGTAAAATAGAAGGTAAGATAGAAGTAGCTGTTAATCTTTTAAGTAAAGGAATGGAATTAGATTTGGTCAGTGAAATCACAAATATCCCGATTGCAAAACTTAAAAGTTTAAAACACTGATTTTAAAAAATTAGGATGATATGAGTTAAACTTTAAAAAACTATTAGCTTTCTCATATCAATAAACATCAATAACATAAAATATACAGTACCCCAAAAAATGTAAAAATAAAAACACTAAAAAAAAAACAAGAACACTTTATGAACTACTTATAAGGGTATTGTTCTCTCTTAAAAAGGATATTGAAACATTTTAACTCATTGGATTTAAATAATCTGCATTATGAGATCGTCCAACAACACAGATTTATGAAAAATGAGTTACTCCATTTTTCAATTTTAAATACTTGTACGAGTATTACTCCACATGAAAAATAATTGTTTAGACATCTTGTATTTAATGAAATTCTATCTGATAAATGTTGATTTCATAAAACTTATTTTTTAAAATCTTACTAAATTAATTTGTCTTGACATTATATTAATATATAATAAAAAATATAATATTTAATGATTACAGAAACATTTTTTGAGTTTTTATATCATATACTATTTTTTATTAAAATTTAAATCGTGTTAAAATGTATTATGGAGATTATTTTTGGAATATAATAAAGAAGATATGGAGAAGATACTTAAAAGGCTTAAAGAATCCTCTGAATCGATTTGTATAATTGAAACAAAGCATTTTATAAAAAGAACAGAGGAATACAAGTATTGTGATCATGAAATTATTTATCATGAATTAAATAATTCATGCCCCTGTGATATTAAGCCTAATTGAAAGAATAAATTTAAAACATTGTATAATCATCCTAATTCAAAAGTTTATTTTATTTGTGTAATAATTTTTATAGCTGATATGGACAGTATTAGATTAATTACAGTTTTTCCAAAAAAGAAAAAGAGGAGTGAGATATTATGAATGAAGTAGTTGATGCTGATTATTACTATGATGGTCTGGCTGATGTTTTATTTGTGTATATTAAGGATAATGAAGATTATGAAGATGCAATAGATTTAAATGACAATGTTATATTATCATTTAATAGTCAAGGTGTTCCTGTTGCATTTGAATTGTTGGATGCTTCTAAAATGTTAAATGCTAATAAGTTTAGTTTAAAACATATGCAAAAGATTAACATTAATATCATGATTGATAAGTCTCAAATTAGTGTTAATGGGATTTTCACTTTTCAAGTGCATAGTAAATTGAAGGATATGAAGAGTAGTAGTACTATATCTAATGATTATGATATGCCTATTGTTAATATTGAGTTAGCAACAGCATAGTTCAAATTTATTCTATTATTATTCTTATTTTTTAAAAATTTTTTTTTAAAGATTTGAGAATGGGTCATGGTTAATATTTTTTCATGTTTAGTTGTTTGTTTATTTATTTGACTATGTAAAAAATTCAATGGGTGTGATATTTTTTCCGTGATTTTGTTCCCATTTAACTATCAAAGTCTAAATAAATTTTAATACTTTCAATAGTCTTATACAACTTCTTCAAATGACGAGGCAAAGTCACACCAAAGTAATTTTCTAATTTATTATTGGTGGTTGGTAAGAAATCAAATTGAAGATGGCTTGTAACTTTGAAAGCATAGGTTTAATCTTGCCCCACAAGATCAACAAACTCCTTCTGTATTTTATTCAAATTCTTCATTAAATCATTAAATTCCTTTTTTGCTTTTTTATAAGACTTAAAATGTCATATTTCTAATATTGTTTCGCCTGCATCATAATATTCTACTTTTTGATGGTTCTAACTTTTCACTGCTTTGTCTGCACAATCTTTATGAACATCTTTTTATAATATGAAAGATGCATAAATTATGTATAAAATCCTAACTAATCAGCAGAGGTTGTAAAACTTTTGTGGAGGTTTTTCAATTTTCATGGTTTTCTTTAATTCAAAATTTTTTATTTTGAATTTAGAAAATCTTTGATTTTCGTTTATATAAAAATGGATTTTCATGAAAACCTCCACACTTTTTGACAACCTCCATCAGCATATATTTTATGCTATATGTTTTTCCATCAGTGGCTAATGAAATTCTCTTTTGTTGAATGTGTGGATCTCTTAATAAAATCTGTTATTTCTTCTTTTCCTATATTGTCGCTTATATGAATAGTCAACCAGTACATTGAGTTCATATATCAAATAATTAAAAGGTAGTATTTAATTCCACCAAGCATGTATATATTCTCATCACAAGCATAAATTACCAAAAATTTTTAATTTTTGTAATTATGAAAATTACCAAAAATCTTCGATTTTTGTAATTATGAAAATCTTCGATTTTCAGTAATCTTCGATTTTCAGTAATCAAAGATTTTTGTAATATTATGAAAATCTTCGATTTTCAGTAATTACCAGATAATTCTCTTTTGCCTTTTATCTTCAATTTACCATAATATCTTCCTAATTTCATTATAAACAGTTTGTCTGAAGAATAACTCCATGAAGGACACCCTTATTAACCCAGTGATATTAGTTAAAGACACATGTTCAAAGAATATTAACAGTTAACCCCATCTTTTTAACATCGTGTGTAAATTACAATTTATCTGCGAATTTGGTTTAGTGGTGTTCTGTATAAAACCTCCACATTTACAACGATATATGGTTACTTTAACTGGATAGTTCTTATTAATAAGTCTATCGCCTTTACCATACTTAGCAGTAATATGCAAACCACATTTGGGACACACTGGATCAAAATCTGTGTAAATTACCAAAAATCGAAGATTTTTGTAATTATGAAAATCGAAGATTTTCAGTAATTAACTTTAATTCTCTACCAACTAACTGTTCAAAATGTTGATGGACTGATAAGTCAAAAATGTTCTCTAAGTACAATTTATCGTCTTCTAAGACGAATCACCAGTACCATTAAAGTTATATATTTGAACAGACAAATTACTATTTGGAGATTGGATTTCTTGTGTTATCATGATATTAATTGTTATCCTTTCTCCTATTTAAATATTATGTTCATATAACACTTTTGGATCTATTTGCATCGGCATTAACATGCCACCCATTGAATTTTTTACAGTGTCAAATATTCTTTATTTATTAGACTATCCAACAACCCAAGTTTTCAAAAGAACGATTACTCCATCTTCAATTCAAACAACACCACTAATTCATTTTTCACATGAAAATAACTGTTAGACAGAGCCCCCCCATAAAAATCTTCAATTCTTTACTATCTAAAAACCTTAAAAAAAAAGTTCATCAAAATTTATTTTTTAGATAGTTAATAAATGAAAATCCAGATATTCGATCTTTTGTTTTTGAACTGAATAAAAAATTTAATATACAATGAAACATCATACTAATAATCTAATGAAAACAATAGTTAACACGATAATCCTTAAAGGTTATGATTTAACTCCAATTAAATCAAATATCTTAATCAGTGATGGAAAAATTATTGAAATTTCTGATGAAATATTTGAAGGAGAGATAATAGATGGAACAGGGACAATGATTTGTCCAAGTTTTTTAAATGGTCATACTCATGTTGGAGACTCGATAATAAAAGATTGTGGTGATGGAAAATCCATTGAAGAGTTAGTTAAGCCATCTGATGGATTAAAACATCTTGCACTTTCTAATTGCGATGTTGATGAAATAATATCTTCTATGAGAAATTCAATGTTAGATATGATTAAAACAGGAACCACACACTTTATAGATTATCGCGAAGGAGGTTTAAAAGGAATAGAATTATTAAAAAAAGCGGCTGATAATCTCCCAATTAATCCAATAATACTTGGAAGAGATCCTATTTTTTATGATAGTCAGGCAGAAGAAGATGAAATTAGAAAAATCACTGTAAAGTTATTAAAAAACTGTGATGGAATAGGTTTAAGTGGTTTTAGTGAAGTTTCAGATGAAGTATGTGGAATTGTAACAGAGGAATGTAATAAGAGAAATAAAATTCCATCAATTCATGTTGGAGAATACTTCGAACTTCAAAAAAGATCATTGAAAGAATTTGGGGAAACAGAGATTGAAAAGTCTGTTAATTTAAATTTTAAGCTTTTAATTCACAGTACATATCCAACAGATGATGATTTAAATTTACTCAGTGAAAATAGGAAATTAGTCACTTTATGCCCTCGCTCCAATGGAACATTGAATTTAGGAACTCCACCACTTAGAAAATTCATTGCAAAAAAAATTAAACTATGGATTGGAACAGATAATATAATGTTAAATTCTCCTAATTTAATGAGAGAAATGGAATATACTTTAAAAGTAATGAGGGCTTACTACAAAGAATATATTGATCCCAAAGAAATTTTAAAAATGGCAACTGTAAATGGATATGAAACAACTGATAATTTAACTGAAAATAATTCGAATTTTTACTCAAAAATTAATAAAACCATCATTGATGAAGGTAACGATGCTCAGCTATTGATAACAAAATTAATATCTAAGAATCCATATTTAAATATAATAAATAGAGTGGAAGCAAGTGATATCATAGCCATTGTAAATAAAGATAAATTTTTATACTTGAACGATAAAAAATAATTACAATAAAAAATAATTACAATAAAATATTGAAATTAGTTATTATATTAAATAAAATAAACTTATCTTAATTAAAATGAACATAATAAGTGACTAATTAAATATATAATCAAAAAATGAGATGATATTATGTACAAAAAGATATTGGTACCTACAGATGGTTCAAAATTCTCAGAAAAATCAGAAGAACACGCCTTATTTCTTGGCGAAGCTATGGGATCTGAAATTATAGGATTAAGTGTAGTTGATACAAAATTTTTTAATGGTCTTCCTGCAGGAGATACAATATATGAAATTAATCAAATTCTTAAAGAAGAATCTAAAAAGAATTTGAGAAGATTTGAAGAGATTAAAAAAGAAAAAAATAGTGATGTTAAATTAAGAACAATTGCAATTGAAGGTTCTCCAGCAGACACTATTTTAGAGGTTGCTGAAAAAGAGGGTGTTGATTTAATAGTTATTGGAAGTTCTGGAAAAACAGGACTTCAAAAGTTTTTAATGGGGAGTGTTGCTGAGAAAGTAGTTAAGTTAGCAAAATCTAATGTGTTAATCGTTCATTAAGCTTTTTATTTTAAATTATTATAAATCATTGAATTTAATAATTTTATATTACTAAATTTTATTTAATAATAAATTTTATGTTATTTTAAATTTTAAGATGATTAATAAAAAGTTATTGATTATTTATAATTAATTGAATATCAAAATAATGAATTTAAAAAAATAATGGAATAGCTTAAAAATTTAAATCTAATAAAATATTCATTATCATATAATAAGTACTAAAAGAACATACTAATTACATCAACAAATAGTTCATTACTAAATTTAATTATAACAAGTATATTTTAGAGAACAAATCATACAATTTACTTAAAGCTAAAAAAGGTGTGAAAATGTTAGTTAAAGATATTGTTTCAGATAAAGTAATATCTATTTCAGTCCCAGGGAATCGTGAACAGGCATTTGAAATAATAAATACAAAAAAAGTTTCAAGTTTACCAGTCGTTAAAGAAGGCACAAAAAAATTAGTTGGAATAATTACTCGATCTAATTTAATTGAAAACCCTGATGAAGAACAATTGGCTATGTTAATGACAAGAGATCCAGCTACAGCAACCTTAGAAGATAGTGTTGTAAATGTTGCCAAAAAAATGTTGAAAATTAATGTTAGAAGAATTCCTATTGTGCATGGCGAAGAGTTAATTGGAATTATAACCTCATCCGATTTAGTTTCATTAGCACTTAGTGAAATGAATATAACCGAACCAGTTGAAAATTATATGTTAAATATTATTCCTACCACTTGGGAGAACACTCCACTGACTGTAGCCTTTGAAACCATGAAGTTTGGTAAAGTAAAATGTGTTATTGGTTTAAATGATGAAGGTAAACTTAGTGGTATCGTTACAGAATCCGATTTCATCAAAGAAAGTGAAGTTGTAGCTAAAACAAGTGTTCAAAGTTCTACAGTTGGAACAGAAGGAGATAAATGGTCTTGGGACAGTAAATCTGTGCTTTACATAGAAAAACATAGCCTCACATTTTCTGATAAGACCGTTGGTGATGTTTCTGCTCAAGAAATTATTACTGTAAACACTAAAACAAAGGTATCCGACTGTGCTAAAAGAATGAAGGAGTATAAAATCGATCAGATACCAGTCATTGATGTTGAAGGTGAGTTAATAGGATTAATAAGAGCTAATGATTTACTTCGTGCTATGATAAATATTCAATAAAATCTTTTATTATAACTACTTACCATTTAACTATTTTACATACAATAGTTTAATGTTTTGTTAGTTGGAACAGGAACTTAGATTTAATGAAGCTTCTTCTTTTAGTTTTCTGCGATATTTGCCGTATTTATCATCAATTGAATATTTTGGAGGATAAACAACATTTAAATTTCCATTACAACTTGGACATTTACTTTTCATAGTGTAAATACTACAACTTTTACATTTCATCATTTTCATTTTCACAGTAGCACCATAAAAAAGCTTTTTAATGTAAAATAAAAAAATTTAAATTAACAAATAAAAAAAAAATTGCTAAATAAAACAATATAATTAGAATTTATAACTGTTTTTAAAAATATAGATATTTGAAAACTTATTAAAATTAATATTAAACACTAATCAATGAAAATTGATTTAATGAAAATTATTCAGTAATATCTAATTCTAAATTCATCTATAATTAAAATTGTGAATGAAATTGATTAGAAAATCATTCTAATTCACGTAAAAATTCACCTGTTCCGTTAGACTTTTCAATTAGTTTAATAACTTTCTGAGTAGATTCTTTTAAACTTTTTTCAGCATGAATATAATCTGGAGATTTAACCGTGATCCTGTATCTCGGAGCACCTACAGTTTGTACTTGGATGTTATCGCTTTCAATAGATTTAAGTGCTCCTTTAATAATTTCCACGCCGTTAGGCGAATAAGTTTGTAAATCCATATACCCTGTTATTTGAACTTCTGGAGGACTTATGTTTTTAATAGCTATCTCAGCAATAGCTTTTGCCCAATCTTCATTAATTCCTTCCTCTATGAGAGTAGATTCCCCTTTTTCTGCTGAACTTTCAAATGCACCATAAATATCTCCAAAGATTTCCATAAGTTCATAACCTACTTCTTCGTAAGCTGCATCCAAATTTTTATCCAAAGTCTTAGCAGCTAATTCAAGGAATTTTTCGGCTTTTTGCTCTATTTTCCATTGTTGAATTTTCTTTGTTCTTTGATCTTCCCTTATCCTTTTTAGAGAACCATCAACATGCCCTTTTTTTGGGTTTACCCTTAATACACGAGCAACTATTTTCTGATTTTCGCGAACATAGTCTCTGATATTTTTAACCCAACCTGCTGAAACTTCAGATATATGGATAAATGTTTCTTTATCTGGATATTCTTCAAGTTTTGCAAATGCACCATAGTTAAAAACTTTGTACACGGTTGCCACTATAAGTTCGCCTTCTTTAGGCCACTCATGACTTTTTCTTACCATTTATTCAACTTCCCATAATATTAATTAAAATAAACAATAATTAATTACTAAACTTTAATATAAATTTAAATATAAAAAGATATTTAATATCTGTAATAATTAATTATTATTGAATTTTAACTTATTTTAAAAAATAGCTTAAATTAAAAATAATAATAATTAGTAAATTATATTAATAAAATTCATTACTGTATCAAATTCTAAAAACTGTTTAATTAATAAAAATATCTATCTTATTACTTCAGTAATTTTAGCCATTATTTTAGATTTTCCACCTAAAGGTTTGACTACTGTCTTCCCACAGATGATACATTTAACATTTGATGCTGCCTTGTTGAAAACAATTTGTTCATTATCACAATCTAAACATCTGACTCTTAAAAATTGTCCTTTTCTATGTATTGCCATTAAATCACCTACTTAGTTATAAATTCTACTTTTCCTGTTCTAAATGATGAACCTATGTGAGATTTTCCACATTCTTTACATTTTAATCTTAAATCTAACTTTTTAACAGGTTTGTTTCCTGAAGGTAAAGGTCTCGGATACCCTCTATAACCAGAGGTAACTCTTCTAAACTGCCTTTGACCCCATTTCAATTCACTTGCTTTTCTTTTCTTTGCAACCAATACTTCATGAATAGTATGTTTCTTACATTTTGGACAATATGTTCTTCTTTCTTTCGGAATTTTCATTATATCACCAACATTCGATAAAATTTCCACATAATTATTATATAATAAAAACAACTTATCTAAAAAAACAATAGCTAATTTAAATAAACAAGGTAATTCATTAGATAAAAATATAGAGTAAAAAGTATTTATATGCTCAAATAATCTTACAGAATAAGTCTTCAATAAATAATATATTAGAGTACATAATATTATTATTTAACATTTTGATTATATTTAAATGTTTCCAAAAATAAAAATTTAAACAAAATTAAACAAAAAATATATTTATTCCTAATATATCAATACTGTCAATTTAATTTTTATTTCGTATATAACAGTGTGTTGTGCTAACACTATATAAATAAAGATATGATTTTGAGGTTTGCACAAAACTTCAAAAAAAAAAGAATTTAAAATGATTCTTATCCTGATTAAAGCAATAATACAGAGTTTATGAATCCAATAATGACTAGAATGCAAGTTTGCAAGAAAGTATACAAAATTAAGTTAAGATATTAATGGAGTAAGATATTATTAGATTTCTATAATTTCAAAGGATTTTAGATCTAAAAGGTCGAAGGTTAGAAGTTCAGGAGCATAAGTTACAACTCCAACTCCAGTTATCAATTTAAATGCTTCAAATGCTTCTAAACATCCGATTATATTGGGAACAGGACCAATAACTGGTGGTATTCCTCGTGTCATTTTTTGAATGTCTTTTTTCACTTTATCATCTAATTCTTTACCTATTGAAGGAAATTTAAATAGTTCTTCATAGTTTGGAGTGTCATTAGTGAAGGTAGTAATTTGTCCAGCTGTTCCGTGAATAGCTCCATGAATGTATGGAATATTAAGTTTATTGGCTGCTCTTGTTAGAATAACTCTTGTAATTAGATTATCAACTGCATCAATTAAAATATCAGAGCCTTCAATAATTTCTTCAACATTATCTTCATTCACTTCTTGATTTATTCGATTGGTTTCAACATAAGGATTTATTTTTCTTAACTCTTCCTTTGTGACTAATGTTTTATCTCTACCTAATCCATCTAAGCTGCTCATCACTTGTCTGTTAAGGTTTGATAGATCAAAAACATCTTTATCAACGAAATTAAGTTTACCAACTCCTTGACGAGCTAACATTTCAAGTGTTGCTCCGCCAATACCACCAGTACCGATTACAGTTATTTCAGCATTTTTAAATTTTTCTTGCTGACTTTTGGTTACTATACTCATTTGTCTGCTGATTATTTCCCAGTACCCTTGTCCAATATATCTTGTAGGCATTATATCACTTATCTACTATATCAACCATATTTTCTTATTTTAAATATTATTCATAGATATAATATTCAAATAATTTTTTAAAGTATTCTTATTATTATTTCTTATTATTCTTTAAATCATTATTTTTTAAATTTAACAATCAAATATCTTATCTTTATATTTCAACTACTATTTCATCAATTATCCACCATATATTATTCTAATTATTTGAATTTCATCTTCATCATTAATCAGTTCATTTTCAACAACTATATCTCCATTTTTCTTAGTGACAACAGATTCTGATGATATGTCTAATTCATTCAATAAATGTTTTATCGTTGTGTTATCATTATCTAATTGCCTATTTTCTATTTTAGATCCTATTTTAACCTTAAAAACCATCAACACACCTTTTAATATTAAACATTTAACGAAATATATTATAAATCTCTTATTCTAATTCATTTTTTGCTTGATTGACCCATTCAAATATCTTATCCTTGGATATCACTTTAAGAATTGGATGATTTGACTTATAAACTCTAATTTCTTGATAGCTCAATTCTTCATTTTGAACAAGATTAACACATATTTTTTGCAACTTTTTATAAAATTCATGGAATATCTCCTATCATGGAATATCTCCTAATAATTATATTAAAAGTTATAATTTAAGTTACTTACTAATTTTTCATAATTACTCATTATTGAAAGTCTGTTCTCTAATTTATGGGATTTTCAGTTCTATTTTTTAAAATAAATCATAAATACAATATTCTTATTGATTAAATCAATATTTATTAGCAATTATTTTATATTATATAAAATTTTCTATTATTATGTAATATTAATACATAACCTAATTTATTAATATGATAACTTAGGCATATAACAATTGTTATATTGAAAGTCATATATAAACTTTACTTATAATATTAAATTTATAATATTTATTATTTATATAATAAATTGAAAATATGTGTAATAAATTAAATAATGCTCAAGAATATATAATCAAGAATATATAATACTTTCTTTAATATATCTTCTTTAAAAATTATGAAATCAAAAATTATTAATTAATAATTAAATTCCAAGAGTTTATTTAAAAATATAGTCATTTTTGTAAAATTTTAAAAAATTACTGGAAATCCTTTGGATTACTGAAAATCCTTTGGATTACTGAAAATCCTTTGGATTTTCATAATTACAAAAATTGCAAAGCAATTTTTGGTAATTTTCATAATGACAAAAATCTTTGATTTTTGGTAATTTTAATAATTAATATACATTATTTAGATTTAATTTAAAGATATTTTATAAGATATAATTAAATTAATAATTTATAAACATAACCATAATGACTATAATTGAATATCCAAAAAAAAAGATTAATTTGCACCACCCACGGCAACATTGTGCTTCAAAACGATTGTAGAGAAATAAAACAATTGTGTATTAAAAGACAGTAATTCACTGCTGAACCACTATAACATGAGGGAAAAAATAGTGTTAGTGTTTAAGAATAAGTAATGTTACTTGTTATTGTGGTGTGGTGGGCAGCCCTCAGCGAACAATACTAAAAATGTTAAGAAGATAAATGTTGTTAAAATTCCAATTATCACAGCAACTTAACCAATATAATTACCCTTATCTCTATAAACTGTCAAAACATCAAAAGTCGGCCCATGGAAGGAAAGAAAAAACTCAACAGCAGAATCAATGGTGGTAAATAGTTGTAGTCCTTATTTTTATTGCTCAAATAGCTGTTCATTATGGTCTTGGCTTCTATTTCGTTCAATTCATTTTTTGCAACACATTTTTTCAATTCTTCATAGTTCTAATTCTTCATGCTTATTCATTTAACTTGCCTACAATCTTGTTATTAGTTTGTTCTTGATTTGTTCAAACTCTTCTAATGTTATTATATTCTCATCAAATAACTTTTTGTTCTTTTCTATTTCCTCAGCAATCGAAAAATCTCCAGTTTGTTCTTTGTAGTGTTTCTTCCTGTAGATTTCAATAAACTCATCCAGGATTTGTTTAATTTCATCAGCTGCAATTGCCGATCTTAAGACTACAATGTCAGCACCAGTCAATCCTATTGTTATATGGCTTAATAAAAATCCTTTATCTAAATCAATATTGCTTATTCTATCAAAATGAACTATTTGTGTTCCTTTA
Source organism: Candidatus Methanovirga procula (assembly GCA_031280375.1). Taxonomy (GTDB): domain Archaea; phylum Methanobacteriota; class Methanobacteria; order Methanobacteriales; family Methanobacteriaceae; genus Methanovirga; species Methanovirga procula. The sequence continues at coordinate 14,222 of JAITGU010000069.1, forward strand.
TCCCCTCCTAACCAAAATCCTCGTTTGTGTATAATGATCTTCTCTTGCCTGAATTCAATATCACAGTTTCTCCATTCAGTTCTCCTTGTTCGTGTCTCCTGTTACCCCCTAATGATGGCGAAGCATCTAAAATAGAACTGTCAATTGCTAACAGTTCGGTTCCTATCATTTCATATAATTCATTTGCATTTTTATTTCTAATCAATTCTAAACTTTTCTTGTTAAGTTCTTTTCTTTCATTTTTTGACATTTCTAACATTATTCATCACCTTCTTAAAGGTTATAAATGATCACTATAAAAACAGATGACAGTGGATATAATAGCTGAATTCAAATCTATAATTAAGGCTTATATCGATTGATTAATTCATCTTTTAACCTTGCATATAAACCTTTTTCTGATTCTTATTGTCGTTACCTAATTTAATAAACTCATGCATACAGTTGATTCATCATTATCTAACTCATCATTATTTAACTCATCATCCCATCTTTTAGTTGCATCTGAATTTGTGTTTAACAAAGTATTTAAATCGTTTCCAGATAAAAAACTACTTTTCAGATTTTGAACATTCCAAAGTCCACTTTTTCCAACCAAGTCTTTATTTATTTAATTGTTCATCCGACTATTGTAGTTGTTTTCCTATACCTAAATCTTTCATAGGCACACTATACTTTTGATATGTTTTATCAGGTATTCTATATTTTTCTCCTGCAAGAATGATGAATTCATCGTTATCAATGTATGTTTCTTCTTTTAACTGATTTAAACATTTGCCCCCCATTCATCTCTTTCTTTTTTCCCATAATTGTTTAAAATTTCATTATAAGGTTCAATTTCATCACCAAGCTTTAATAAATCGTATTTTGCGGATAAAATAAATATTTTATCAGGATTTAAAAATTTCGCATATCTTAAACTCTTTTTAAAAAGAGAACTTATATACTTGTACTATTAATTTTTTGTTGGGTTTCATTAAAAATTTTATCATAATGATTTCTATCTATTCCAAACAAACCAAGCAAACCAGTAGTTTTAACAATATTAAGTGCTGTGGTGAATAATTCTATTTTTGCTTGAACTCGTATATTATGTATCAAGTATTGTAGAACATTTATTAAGATGATCAATTTTCTTTTGATCAAAAAAAGTATATGCTTTCGTTTCATTTAATTTTTTTATTGTAGAATTCAAAGATGCACTTCTATTAATCCAGTAATCTTTATATTCGTTTAATTTATCTGTAATACTATCTGGTGTAGAATCAGTGTCATTATTACTAAAATTATAAGTCATGTCTTCTTTTATTTTATATGTAACATTATCAATTTCTTTAATATTCTCATTATATATACAGAATAACCATATACATTGATGATATTGATATCATAGCTATTATTGCAATGATTACCCAAATTATTTTTCTATCATATTTCATTTTAAAACATCCCCCTATTTTTTATACTCTTTAATTATTTTTCTGGATAAGGACTCATAGCAGTTCCAACAAATGTTAAACCAATGCCACTACCCCTCCGATCTACAACAGTTTTATACTCCTGAGTAAAGTATACATACTCAGCTATTTGACATGATTTCAAATAAGATTTAAATTTCTTCTCTTCTAAAGATCTGATTCTATTTTTCCTCTTTATCTCCGCATTCCTAAACATATATAGTCTTTCTCTTTCCTCTCTAATTTTTTTCTGCTGCATGAATTTAATCCTTTTCGTCTCTTTTCTCCGCAGATTTGAATATTTTTTTCTCTTTCTCTCATTATTCCATCTATTAAATAATTCTTTAATCGATCAATTATGCCCATTATTTCACATCATTAATTATTATATCTTTTAATTATTATATCTTTTAATTATTATATCTTTTAATTATTATATCTTTTAATTATTATATCTTTTAATTATTATATCTTTTAATTATTATATCTTTTAATT
>JAITGU010000139.1 GCA_031280375.1 Candidatus Methanovirga procula
TACATTTTCTTTTTAAATATTTTTTAAGAATCTAATTTCACTATCTTTTAGTTCAATTTTTATAAGCTTTCATACATATATTATGAAAATTCAACTACATAAAATATACAGATAAATACTTATGCTATGACACTAGCACCGTAATTTTGAACAGTGCCGTGAAATTAACTGGAATTTTAGTAGAGAAGATGCAGATGAAAAATTATCAAAATGTTATGTCAATACATAATTATGCTATATAAATGTTCATGATATATTGTTAGAATAATCATAATGTTTGATATGGACAAAATATATAATGAATCAAATTCATCAAATTGTAAATAATCAAATTCAATTATCTCCAGTTGCATATTGAACAAAAAATGCAAATATAATTATTAAAAATGCTAACACAACACTAATAATTCTATCCAACATTGTAATACTATTAAAAAATAACCTATATGCAAAATAAATTATAAATACAAAAACTAAAAATCTTAAGATTATTTTCTTATTTTTTCCTAATTCAACCATAATAGCCTCCCAAATATTCCAATTTTAAGTAAAATCCAATTAATTATTAATTTTTAATAAAAATAATACAAACTCTTATTTTACTCTACTGAATAGTTATTTATTTGCAATATACTACAGTACAATTAATACTATATACTTTAGTTGTTGGTGATGTGTTATTTATAATAGTGCAACATGTTAGAACAATATTATAATTAACCACATATTACAACATTTCACAGCACCATAGTTTAATACAAACTACTATCGCCTAATATTACAATTCCTTTAAGAGTGGCTTTGTTGTTTGTTATTAAATACTATTTGATCTCTTTTCACTGATAACTGAATCAACTATTTTTAATTTTTCATTTTAATCAAGATAACAGCTTATTTTTATCTAATTTACCTATCAACTGCACTGTAATGAAAAATATAATTATAATCGCAACAAAAATTATATTAAAAATATTCAAATCCATATTTTGTAAAAGATTTGAAAAGTCAAAATTTGGGAATAATTGCTTTGATAATAAAGGCACGAGAATGAGACAAAGCATTCCACACATATTAGATACTACAAGAATATTCTTATTCTTAAACAACAAATATAGCCAGACACATAGACTATAATATGTAGTTATTATTAATGGTATTAACAAAAATAATATGAAAAAAAACATTGAAGAACTTTGTGTTATATTAAATATGCCTAATAAATAATAAAATGTGGATATTATTATTAAAGTTAGGATTGTTAAAGGATAACTTATACATATAACAGCTAATAATTTACCTAAACATACTTCTTTCAAACTAATTGGTAAAGATAAAAGTGGATTGAACATATTTTCTATAGAATCATTCATGAATCTATTGGTAACCATCATATTAAATATTAGATAAAATAAGTATCCCATAAAACCTAAGATGATTATTTTACAAAGATAAATATTTCTCAAATTTTGATCATTATCTGAAAAAGTAATAACTAATGATATTAAAATACCTATTGCAAAATATATTAACAATGTTTTCATAAGCTGTTTATCATTCAATGCTTCCTTTACTTCTTTTAAAAAGAATTTTTTAACATTTGCAAACATAAATTCACCTCACATTAGTTTTAGATAGATGTTTTCTAAGGATTCATTTGGATATTTTATTTTTAATTCATTTAAAGCTCCATCAAATCTTTTTTCTCCTTTATTAAGTATGATAATATTTGTACATATTTTTTGAACTTCATTTAGATCATGGCTGGAGAAAAATATGATTTTATTCTCGTTTGCAAATTTTTTAATTAAATTTCTTACTATTAATCTTGATTCTAAATCAATGCCATTTGTAGGTTCATCTAAAATTAAAATTTGTGGATTGTGCACGATTGCTCTTGCAAACAACAATCTTTTCTTCATGCCGTGAGAATAATTTTTCACATCTGTGTCCTTATATTTAGTTAAATTAACAATAGCTATTACTTCATTAACTCTTTCATGAATGCTCTCTGGATCCAAATTATCATATAGTTCAGCCCAATATAAAATATTTTTAAATCCACTTAAGTTAAGATTTAATAAATCTGATTCTAATACAAAACCAATTTGCTTTTTCATGTTATAGGTTTCAGTATTATCTAAATAAGGATCCTTATCTAAAATTTTAATATCTCCAGAGTTGGACTTCAGTAAACCTAACAATAATTTTATTGTCGTTGTTTTGCCAGCTCCATTAGGACCAAGATAGCCAAAAATTTGACCGTTAGAAATATTAAAAGAGATATTTTTCAAAACAATGTGATTCCCATATTTTTTAACAACATTATCAACCACGATAATATTTTTTAATTCCATGTCTTTAACTTGCTGATTTTTTTCTATTTTCATAGTTCACCTATTCTTTCTTTTCCCCAAACACATTTATCTCCAATTTCCATATATTTTGTAATACCTCGTGCTGAACAATTATTACAAAACCATAAATATTCACAGTCACCACATATATCTATTTTAGGCACAATAAGATCAGCAAAATATTTGGTTCGTTCATTAGAAAATATATTTCTTAAATCTTCATTAAATACATTTCCCCATTTTATAGTAGGACACATCACAAAGTTTCAAATTGCCTGAATTATCAACAGCGACTGATGTTATACCAACACCACAATGCTGATCATCATCATATATTTTAGGATCATCCTTGTATATGAAATCTCCAAATTTTTCATCACAAATCTTTAAATTATTCTGCATTTCTCTGAATACTTCTTCTGATTCAATGACAATATTTTTAAATGAATTAGATCTTCCAACAGGGATCACTACACTAAATGCAAAGAAAAGAGTTCTATATGATTTTTCACTGAAAATTGAATTTTTTACTATGAATGACTGTGCAAACATAGCTGTATCAACCATTGAATTGATATTATCTGGTGTAATTATCATACCTACCCGAGTTAGGAATCCATATTTTGTTAAAAGATTTATAGCTTTTTCAGAATTCATGAAACTGCATTTATTTCCACAAAAATCATCCATGTAACCACTATCGACAGAATGTAACGGTACCTGAAAACTTAACTTATGTCTGTATTCTTTTAAAGATTTTAGAAATTTTTCAGTGATTAATGAACCATTAGTAATTATTGCAACTATATTGAACAGTTTTAAGCCGTGTATAACTATTTCTTCAAAATTAGGATGTAAAAATGGTTCTCCACCAGTTAATTCAATTCCAAGAACACCAATTTCTCTTAATTGATTTAAAATAGTTATAATTTCGTCTTTATCCATATATTTTTCATTTTTATCTGGTTCACAATTATTATAACAATGCTTACATTTATAATTACAATCAGATGTTAATTCAAAAGAAATATGCGATGGATATTGAACATTTTCATCATTATACGATAAATAAATGTCTATCATGTTTTTTGATGAAGAAAGGAAGTTTGTTGATGCGATTAATGATTCTATTGTTGAATTAATATCTTCTGCATTTTCATTTCTTTCAATAGCAAGTTGTTGTGAAATTTCTTCAATTGAATCTTTACCATTAAATTTAGATAAAATATCCTTAGCATCGTTATTTAAAGTATAAAACTTATCACATTTTGTTCCATAAACATATGGAATGTAACCATTTTTTAGAATAAAATCATTTTTTATAAATGGAATTTGAGTCATTTATTGCACGACCTATTTTTTATATAGTTTAAGATGAAATTTTTTACAATTTTAATATTGTTTATTTAAAAATTTTAATTTTTAAGTTAGAAAATTTTTGATTTTTTTTAGTTAAAGCCTGCTTTAACTTAGAAAGTTGAGCTTTTTTTATTTTGTTATAAAATATTTTACATTTTTAATAAATTTATTAATTAATCTTTATTTTTATATTATAATGATTATGAATGATAGATTTAAAAGATAAGAAGTAAAGTATGATAAATTAAAATTTAGTGGAGGAATAAAATCCTCACACATTGGAAATATTACCAAAGCCCAACAAGACCTGAGAAACCAGCACCCCAAGCAGGACCTGCACAAACAATACAAAATGTACATAAAGCACAGACTTTACAACCTATGTTATTAGGAATTATTTCAGGATCCATTATTTATGTCCATTTCATTGTTTACTATAGAGAGTTTCTATTAACCTACCAAAAATAGCATGTTTTGATAAGATTTACAAATTATGAAACTCCCATAATTAACCTAATTTGGTAGTAGTATATAAAGGTTTGGTAGTATTGAGGCTGTAAATTTTGATGATGACCCTTTTATATACTGATGTTTTTGTGATAAGGGTATGTTAGTAGCTCTTTTAATGACCATATGTGGTTTGTTAATCCTATAGACATCATTGGAGTTATTTTATCATATTTTTTCCACACATTATCCTTTATTACTGAAAATCTTTTGGATTACTGAAAATCGAAGATTTTCATAATTACAAAAATTGCAAAGCAATTTTTGGTAATTTTCATAATTACAAAAATCAAAGATTTTTGGTAATTTTCTTTAAATTCTTTTTTTTCAAGGAATGATGAGTTTTAACGAATATTATG
>JAITGU010000155.1 GCA_031280375.1 Candidatus Methanovirga procula
ATTTTGATAAGATTTATAAATTATGAAACTCCATATTAACCTAATGTGGTAGTAAGTATATAAAGGTGTCGGTCACATCTAAGGTATCGATTATTCACACCCTCCCCTTGTGGTTTTAATTTGAGTATTAGGGACTTCACATGTTATAATGGTATAAAGTGATAATTATGAATAATGCAATTAATCTTATCAGCAACAAATGTATGAAGATGTTAAAAAGCACGGTGTATAAATTAAATGAATATTGATCAAATAGTAGATTGGGAAATTTTCCGCTCAATATTAATGCAAGCTTACAAAAATAAGACACGGAAAGGTGGAAGACCTGAAATTGATGTTATAGTCATGTTTAAAACCTTAATAATCCAAAAAATGTATAATTTATATTGGGTACCCGAAATTAGAAATAAACCTCTGTGAGTAGAGTATCCTAAACGAAATATTCCTCAGATGGTCACTCATACCTGTATAAAGCTACAATATTGTTACTTTAGAGAAAGTATTAACCAAATCTGGAGTAATAGATGAAATATTGTCTCTATTCAATAGAATATGATAGATGATTATGGGCTAGAGTCTGGAAGAGAGTATGAGTCATGGATGCATACTTACCTAACAAGATCCAGATCATCAAAAAAAACTCGCCACGAGGATTAAAAGCCAAACTCCCTAATTTAAAAGTAAATATAAATATTATAAAAAATATAAAGTTTTTGAGTCTCATCTGATTAATAAAAATCTAATATGAACAAACTATTAAAGGAACTAAAAAATGATGGTTTTAGTATATATAACTTGTTCAAATGAAGAAGAAGCAATTAAAATATCTGAAAAACTTTTAAAAGAAAGAATAGTTGCTTGTTCCAATATCATAAAAAATATGAAGTCTATGTACTGGTGGGAAAATAAAATTGAAAAAGATGAGGAAACTATTTTAATACTAAAAACTGTCGAAAATAAAGTAGATGAACTTATTAAAAGAGTGAAAAAGCTTCATAGTTATGAAAATCCTGCCATAATCGTGTTACCTGTACTAAAAACAACAGAATCTTATTTAAAATGGATTGAAAATGAAATTAAATAATCTTTATCAATTAAAAAACTTTATCAATCAAATATTTTATTAATCAGAATATAATCCTTGAAATAATTTTTTTTTAAGTAATGGAATTTTTAAATAAATATAATATTATTTTATATTTTATTTTTAAATTTTTTGTTTAATTAAATAAGATATTTTTTAATATAATTAATTTTAAATTAGTTAATAAGGAAATAAATTATCTTTAATTAATATTTTTAAACAGAGAATAAATTCTTCTAAGTTGAAAATAAATTTTTAATAACGAAGAATAAATTCTTCTAAGTTAAAAATAAATTTTTAACAATAGAAAAATTCATTAATTAAATTATTAATATCAAGGACTATAATTTTTAAATTAAATGGTTTATAATTAAATAACATTTTTTAATATAGCTAAATAATTTTTTATACAATTAATAGATTTTTATTACAAATATATTAACAAAATAGGTTTTAATTAACTTAAATATGAGTTTAATATTATTATTTTTTTAAATAATATATGATTATTATTCAATATAACCGAGGCAAGAGAGTGAAAAAAATTTATCTTTTTATTATAAGCATACTACTACTTGTAGTTATGATCTACTTGATTGGTATTGATAATATAATAGAATCCATAAAAACTGCAAACCCTCATTTTATTCTACTTGCAATAATAGTTCAAATTCTTATATTGGTCATTCGTTCGTTTAGATGGGGTTACATTATAAATAAACTCACAGACTTCAAAAATAACTTCATAGTTAAAATTATCGGGACTTTTGCAGCAAATGTGACTCCAGTGCGTACAGGAGGAGAAGTTTTTACTGCTGTTGCAGGAAAAGAAATCAATGGTATAAGTTTATCCAATGGACTATCAGCTGGATTTATTGAAAGATTATTTGATGCTGCTGTATCTCTTATACTATTATTTCTTTGTATTTTTCTATTTCCAAAGGATTTTTTAACACATACAAATCAAATTATATTATCAATAGCTATTTTAGGTGTTACATGTTATTTGATAGTTATTTACTTAATCAATTGGAATAAAAATTTTAGTTTATATCTTTACAATGTTCTACATTCAATCATTAAATTCCTCCCAATTTCAGAATATTTTTTAAACAGAATGTATGAAAAAGTGACCAATGGATTAAATGATATGATCAAATGCTCTAAAGAATTTTCTAATAAGAAAAATATATTCTGGGTACTTATCATAAGTTTAAGCTCATGGACTCTTGATTGTTTAAGATTATATTTGATAATTCAGGCATTTAATGTAGATATTCCATTTTTTGCAGTTATCTTTATCTTTTTCATTGCAGATATTGCTGGACTCATATCACTCTTACCTGGAGGTATGGGTTCTTTAGATTTATCAACTGCATACTTACTAACACTGTTTTATGTTCCATTTTCAACTGCAGGGACCATAATATTAATTGATAGGTTTATTTCTTATTGGATAATTAATATAATTGGTGTAATGTTCACTTTATACTATACCAAAGATATTTTTAAAAGCATTGAAAAAAGTTTAATTTGAATTGAAAAAAATTCCATGTTATTGTTGGCATTAAATTAAATTAAATTTTATTGTTTATAAGTTGTTATTTCTAAGTTTATAGAGATAAAACCTGTTCTATTTTCTGCCAATGTCTTTTAATATATTTTTTTCTATGAATATTTAATGGTGCTAATATTGCAATACATATTTAATACGATATAAATATTACTATATAGATACAATTGGTGGTGATGGCAAGAGATAAGTTTATATATTGGGAGGATGTTATTAGTTATATAGTGAAGAAATTATTATAGTAATTGAAAAATGTGATCATATAAGAAATTTTTCTTGATATTTCTATTATTTTCCCAGTATATCTTGCTGTTTCAATATAAATATTTATCATTGTTTATTCAACATTTTTAGACATTGGGGGATGTTCGCATGTAAGTAAATTATAGATAATCAATACAAGACTTATAAAATCAATAAATAATCGTATAAAGACAAATAATAATGATGTAGGAGATTAATCATGAAAATTAAAGAAAGTTTAACTATAATATTAATATTAATAGCTATTTTAACTGTTTTTTTTGTTGGTGCAGCAACACCAGCTTATGTACATATTATGAGTGTAACTGACACACCAGACGGTTTACTTATACAAGCAAATATTACATTAGATCAAGATGGCACTACTTTATTGCCTTCAGGTTATGGTATTCAAGCTAAGTATAATACTAACTCATCTATAGGTCAGCCATCTTCTGCAGGATCTAATTACACGACTACGGGCTATGTAAATTTCACTATTGCAAATCGTCATACTTACGATTACAATTCTATAACAGTATCATTTGATGATTACTATCCAGGAAATTATACTGCAGTTCCTGATACTTGGATTAATAATATGCCATCTGGTCCAAATATTGATGTAACTACCACTCCAGATACAGGAATGATCATTATAAAATGGGATGTTGGTACTCCTATTTTTGTGAATAATAGTACTGGCTCTGGAGATACTAATATTTCTTACAATGTTCAAATCGAGAATAATGACACTGGGAATGATATAAATGTAGGTGGAGATATTACATTTAATTCAAATCAAACAACTGATGATCCCAGCAAAATAAATTCAGATGGATCAAAAAATGGAACAGTTGCTATTCCTCTTCCTGACGGTAATTATACTGGTCAGTTTGTAGTTCCTGGGAATGCCGATGATGGTAGAAAGGGTAGTAGTTCTAATAAATTTAGTTTCACAGTAGGAGGAAGTTCTGAAAAAAGTGCAGGTATTCCTTTGGAGAAAACTGGTTTACCAACTTATGGTTTGATGGGAATATTACTTACTATACTGTTGTTTTTCCAGAGCAGAATAAAAAATAAGTAATAAAATAGAGATTTATATTTATTCTTTTTTTTATTTATAATTATTTCATTTAATAACAAACGGGAAAATCTTTGATTTTCCCTAAATTATTGCAAAATCATAGATTTTGCACAGTCAGAAAAAATTTTTATTTTTTCTAAAATTTCTTGTTTCACTCGAAATAAAAAAATGAAGATTAAAATTTCCTAATTTTCTTTTGGGAATATTGATTAAAGATAGTTTCTCCTTATTTTTTTTTGATCAAATTTTTCTTACCTTTAGTTAATTTAGGGAACAAAGTTCTCGTTGTTGAAGACAACTTATGAGAATCTTTGGTTTCGAATGAAATGAGAAACTTAAGGAATGAAATTCCTGTTGTTTCGAGCAGAGCGAGAAACTTAGGGAAATCTTTGGTTCCGAACAAAGTGAGGAACTTAGGAGACGAAGTCTCCGTTATTTCCCTTTTAAAAAAAGTTGGCTGTGCATTTTACTAAGTTATTTATCTGGTTTCTTCGATGAGTTCTTAGCTGACAACGAAGACGCATATATTCATTTTACTAAGTTATTTATCTGGTTTCTTTTTGGTTGTTAACATGTGTGTGACCAGTATTTAAATCACCAGTTTTAATACACTGCATAAGGGTATTATGCTTGGAGTCTCCTCTTATATTGTATTATTCTATTATTCTTTTATGTTCTCATTTTTCTCAGATGTTTAACTCCCCACCTTTAGGCTTCTTTTTGAAGAGCCATCATATCATTTAGATTCCACACCCATCATTACTCCTTTATCCATTTGTAAAATAAACTTGAATGTTCATTGATGCATAAAAGTCTATTATATTTTTATTTTAAATTAAATTGTTCCTCATTAAAAATTATTTTTTATTTTAAGTTGTTATTAGTTCTTTTTTTATTAAAAAATTATATCTGTTTATATTCTATATTTTATATGTTGACAGTGAAATATATTTAATTCATTAAACAATTTTTGCATGTCAATCTTTGTTTATAATAAGTTTATATAAATACATATTTATACTTCAAATTAACTGCGATGAAAACATTAATAAAAGATGAATTATAAACATACTATTTTAAGTTACACAATTGATTTAAATAAACTTAAATGAAACTAAAAAATGATTTAAATTAATAAAAATCTTTTATTAAGAAATTTTATGATTATAAAAGGGATATAAAATGACTTGTAGTATTTTAGTTGGAGGAGCATGGGGTGATGAAGGTAAAGGTAAATGTATAACCTACCTTTGTGATAAAGATAAACCAAACATCATTGCTCGTGCTGGTGTTGGACCAAATGCTGGACATTCTGTTGAATTTAATGGTGAAAAGTATGGTTTACGGCTTACACCCTCTGGATTCTTTAATAAAGATTCAAAATTACTTATAGGTGCTGGTGTTTTGGTTGATAGGGATGTGTTCTTCCATGAATTAGAATATCTTGATAAATATGATATTAAAAACAGAATTCAAATGGATTATAGGTGTTCAATGATCGAACCAGACCATAGAGATAGAGATAAAAATTCCAAACATTTATTTAAAAAAATTGGAAGTACTGGAACTGGTTGTGGTCCTGCTAATTCTGATAGAGTTTTAAGAACAGCTAAAATGGCTAAGGATATTTCAGAGCTTGAGAATTTTATAACCAATGTTCCATTAGAAATCAACAACTCTTTAGAAAACAGTGAAGATGTATTTATTGAAGGTTCTCAAGGTTTTGGTCTTTCATTATACTATGGAACTTATCCCTATGTTACAAGTAAGGATACTACTGCAAGTACATTTGCTGCTGATGTAGGAGTAGGTCCAACGAAGATTGATGATGTAATCATAGTTTTTAAATCATACATAACCCGTGTTGGAGAAGGTCCTTTTCCCACAGAATTAAATCAGGAAATAGCTGAAGAAAAAGGTATTGAAGAATATGGAACTGTCACTGGTAGAAGAAGAAGAGTTGGAGACTTTGATATGAATTTAGCTAAAGAAGCTTGTATGATTAATGGAGCAACTCAAATAGCTTTAACTTGTGTTGATAGACTTTATCCAGTTTGTGAGAGAACACAAGATTATTCCAGTTTATCTGCTGAGATTAAGAAGTTCAGCACTGAAATTGAGGATGCAACAAATGTTCCAGTTACAATAATCTCAACAGGGCCAGATTTGAAAGATACAATTGATTTAAGAAATGAATTATTATGATTTGAGAACTATTACAACTTGATTGAGTAGGATATATGTGAGAAATAAGCTTATTATATCTACAATTCTTTTAATAATTATTTTTTCTTTAGGAATCAGTTTATTTAACAATCAAAGCAAAGACAATACTGTGAATATAGGGTATTTGCCTTCTGATCACGACGCTGCATTATTTGTTGCTAAAGCTAAAAATTGGTATGAAGATAATAATATCAGTGTTAACTTAATTGAGTTTAGTAATGGTGGAAATTTAATGGTGGCGATTGCCAGTGGACATATAAATATGGGTTATGTGGGAATATCACCAGCAATAGCTTCTATTTCCAAAGGAATCCCAGTCAAAATTGTTTCTTCAGTTCAAAATGAAGGTAGTGGAATTGTTGTTAATAATGATTCTAACATAAGTTCTATTAAGGACTTGAAAGGAAAAAAAATAGCTACACCTGGAACTGCTTCAATACAAAATGTTTTATTAACTTATGCTCTTAAAAAGAATGGAATATCAAGAGATAATGTTTCAATATCTGATTCAAATGTTGCTTCTATGGTAAATGCTTTAAGAACAAGAAAACTTGATGGCATTTGTTCCTATGAACCTTATGTTACAATTCCTATAGAAGATAGTTCAGGCACAGAAATAGCTTCATCTAAAGATATACTTCCAAATCATCCTTGTTGTGTTATTGTAGCAAGGGAAGATTTCATAAAGAATAAGCGATCAACTCTTAAAACAATATTAGACATTCATAAGAATGCTACTAAATTCATTCTTGACAATACTGATGAAGCAGCGAGTCTTCTACCAGATACAATAGTTAAAAATGTTTCTGTTGAAAAGAAAGCACTTAGAAATAACAAGTTTAATTATGGTTTAAATGAAGAGTATATAGATAATGCTATGAGATTTATAGATATTGAGGTAAATTTAGGCTTTATTAAAAAGCATATACCTAAAGAGAGAATATTTGAAATCATTTTAAATTAGAGTTTACACAAAATTTATTATTGTAACAGGCCATTATTCTAATTTTTTTCTAAATTTATATTCTTACTTTAATTTTAAAGTATGGGTCTATAAATTGTTTAAAATATTAAATCAACAAAATTCATTGAATTATTTTAAAATAAAACAATCTATTATTCTTAAATTCAAAAATAATATATAATCATATAGTTTTTGAAATATAAATATTTAGCACTTTAATATAAAATCTAATTTTTAATATAGTTCTTGATATTATTAATTTAATTAATGACTTTTTTACATAATTTCTTATTGTTAAAAATTTATTTTTAACTTAGAAGAATTTATTCTCTGTTTGAAAATATTATTTAAATAGGATTTATTTCATTATTAACTAATTTAAAATTAGTTATAATCTGAAAATATAATATTTAATTAAATAAAACTTCAAATAAAATGATATTATATATTATTTAAAAAGTCTATTACTTACAAAAATTATTTCAAGGACTATAATATCTATTGTATTATAAATTATTATATGAACTTAAATTTATAAAATAAATTAATATAAGAATGAGTATGTTTTACTTGTATCTTAATATTATATTGTGCGGTTGTGATCCAATGTATGATTTAATAAAAGAATCCATAAGTAATGATGATGCTGCATTAAAATTAGCTAAGTCTGAAAAAAATGTCGTTGAAGTTGTGGATGCAATTTCTGAACTTTCTTTAAATGATGTGGAAAAACTTGGAACAAGATTTAAAAAGTTTCCTATTGGTTGTGATCTGCATGAAGTTGTTCTTGGAACTTGTTCGTCTGATCTTGAAAAAATTGATTTACTTGGAAATTGTATGCTATCTAATATGATTGGTGCATCAATTCATATTTGTGCCTATGCTTTCTCTGATATAGGAGAAAAGTATGGTCAAAGAGGTGTGGAAGTAATTGAAGAGGTTTATAATGCAACTGATGTTCCATTGGATTTAGATCATTTTGGAAAATATGGGGCTATGAGATTTCCTAAAGAGATTGTAAAATGTGGTGGGGCTTGTTATAATGAAGGTCCAGGTTTCACTGGATGTCCTCAAGGAAGAATACATAAAAGATTAATTGAAAAAGAGAAAAAGGAAGCAGGAGATATTGAAAAATGGATAGAGTTTTCATCATCTGTTGCTGTTAATTTGACAAGTGAACAAGGAGGAGAAGAGCATTCCGCCCCAATTGAAGAAGCAAAATATGTTGCAGACTTAGCAAAAAAGCATGGAAAAGGGTTAGAAACAATAATGTTCGTTGGGGATGGATATGATGATTTAATAACTGGATTTGAGAGAGCTATTGACTTCAATGCAGATATATTTGTAATTGAAGGTGGTCCATTTAACTTGTCAGATAATCCAAACGAAGCATTTGCAAGAGCTATTGTAGCTTCAAGAATTTTATGCCCTGGAAAAGTTGTAGCAACCAATGGTGCTTATGAAAGTGAATGTAGAGTTGGTCTTAGATCAGGTTTAAATATAATTATCACAGGTTTTCCAAACAATCATCATGGATATATGGCAGGTTATTCTCCTAAGACTGCACGAAGAGGAAACTTTGGTTTGCCAAGAGTTATAAAAATCATGAATGAGGAAATTAAAGATAAAACAACTCGAATTCCAATTCAACGAGATGAACTAGTATCATTATCTCAGGCAGTTAAAATAGCTGGTAGTGACAATATATACCCTAATAAAATAGGTGCATTTACAGTTGGTGATGCTCATTGGGGTGTTATTAAAAATTCTAAATTGTATAAAAATACAAATATAGAAAATAATTTAGATGATATCTCTAATTATGTGAATGGAAGTTCTGTAGCTTTATTTGGTGGTAGATTCCTTTCGTGGGTAATTGCCAAGGAACTTGACAAAAATGTGGATGAGATTATAATCAGTGATACCAATCCGTGGATAGAAGAAGTCACAGTAAATCATCTCCAAGAAGAACTTGATGCAACAATTATTTCTGGAAACTCTGATGATGTTAAGTCTTATGAAACTACCGATAATGGGATCATTACATCTACAATAAAGGGAATTAGTGAACAGGTTTTGAAAAAAGTTCAAAATGCATTAAAATTAGTTTAAATATTAAATTATTAAAAATAAGTAAGTTCTGAAAATATTAGCTCATTGAAGAGTATCAGGTTCATTTAGAAATGGAGGAATTACCTCAATTGACTTTTTCCAATAATGATAGGCTGAGATGACATAGTTATAGGATTTTCGTGCCAATTGAGGAACTATTTCAGTGGAAATTCAAAAAATATATATTTTATATAAATCGAATTTTCACTTTTGTGTGTTTCATTTCAATATTGTACTTCATAGTATATAAAGTTTAGGTTTAGCTAAATGATTTATGTTCATATTATTTTAAAGAAGGTGTAAAAAAGTGTGAAGTTTTTTTTTGATTTTTGAAAAAAATCGAAAATCGTTCTAAATCCATTATTTTACTAAAATATCATATTATTCATGCAAAAACTCATATTTGAAAAATATTGTTAACACATTATAAAAATAAAGAAATAAATAGTGTAAATCCAAAGTTTAGATGATGATAGTGAAAATTTAAATCTCATTACAAAGATATAAATGTAAAAGCTGTGGTAAAAAAATACTCAACTGGTTTATGGTAAACCTTAAAAAAAGAATAAAAGCTTTTTTAAAAAACTGTACAGGATAAAGTTACCGAATCAAAGAAACAGGATAAAGTTACCTAATCAAAAAAAAAAAATAAAGAGTGGTTCACTTTAGAAAATATAGCTAAAAGATGTGAGAAATATTCTTAAATACTCACTATATACTCATACAGTACTGTTAAAAATATTTCCTTAAAATAGATGTTAATAAAGTTAAAAAGGAAAAAAATAGGGTTATTCGTAAATTTAACCGATTACCAAAAATCAAAAATTTTTGTAATTATGAAAATCGAAGATTTTCAGTAATCAGAGATTTTCAGTAATTGAAGGGTTATTAGAATATTTAGCTCTATTCATGGAAAATAAAACAATATAAATAAAAACTCCACAAAAATTTACAACCTCAAAAAATAAAGGTTTATGTGTTATGACTTCAAATAGCTTTGTAGATGAAATTATCAAAAAAGATAGGAAAACATTTTTTAATGATTTAAAATCATGTTCTAATAAACATATTGGTAAAGAATCAAGTAAAGATGAAAAATCAAATAGAGGTGAAGAACCAAACAGAAAAAATGATGTTCACTTAATAGCTGATTTCACTGAATATAATCCTTTTCATAATGGTCATTTATATAACTTAAATCTTGCAAAAAAGAAAGTTCCTAATGGTATCTTCGTGGCTATTCTTCCAGGACTTTTTGAGAGAAGTGGAAGAGGAACACCTTATATAATGACTCGTTACGGGAGAGCTGAAATAGCTATTTCTCTTGGGGCAGATATTGTGGTGGAAGGTCCGCCTATGGGAATTATGGGATCTGGACAATACTCTTCATCTTTAGCCTTAATGTTTCAGGCACTGAATACTGACTACATTCCTCGGGGTTATAATCCCTCGGAAGACTTTAATCCTATAATTGAGCATATAGAAATGGGTAGAGGAGTCGCACCTAAGCCGTATAAAATTGTGGATATTGAAAGTAAGGAAGTTTTACTTAATGGAAAGCTTAAAGAAGATAATTATGTAATTGTTTCACTTTCAAAATCATTACATAAAATAAACTTCAACTTTAAGAATAAATTCATTTTTATAAAAAGAATTGAAAATGTGAGTGGGACAAAAATAAGAAAAGCTATTGAAATAGGCGATTTTAATATTCTTGAAGATAGTCTTCCTAAAGAGACAATAGCTATTTTAAAAAGAGAAATCAATGAAAATAAAGCACCACTCCATAATTTTCGCTCTTATGAATCTATTTTAAATTCTGTTAATAAATTATCATTTAAAGAACTACTTTCACTTAACTTAATCAATGAAAAAACAGCTATTAACTTTATAAAAAAAAGGGAAAAAGAACCTTTTAATTCCATAGATGATGTTATTAACTCTATACATTATGGCTTTAGTACTCATTTCCAGAACAGAGTCTTAAGTGTTTTAGAATCTAATATAAGTAAAGATGCAATATCAAAATATATTAATAATTATCCACCAATTATAAGAGTTCTCCAATATAAAAATGAAAATGTATTAGATTCTTTTAAAGAGAGAATTAATGGAAATAAAGTGGAAATATGCTAATATTCATTTAGTCATTTAATTATAACTAATAATAATGCCAACTACATTTAATATATCTTAAATTAATGTTTTATAATCTTAAACTTGAAAATAAAGATTAAAAAATTTTGAAAGCCAACATTATTTTCTTAAACAAGATTAAAGTGAAAAATAAAATTTAATATTTCAGCTATTTTTGAAAATCTCAAATTATTTATATGATTAAAAAAGTAATACAATATAATGATATAATTAAAAATTTAATTATTATTATATTTTAACTAATAAATGTGATGTTATGATTCAAATAAATCCTGATCTTTGTAAAGGATGCTATATCTGTATTGAAATATGCCCTAAAAGTGTTTATATAATTTCAAATGTGACTAATGATAAAGATATTAAAATCCCTTTCCCTGAAAATGAAAAAGATTGTATAACTTGTCATCTTTGTGAGTTAGAATGTCCTGATCAGGCGATTTATGTGGAGGATAAAAAATGACTACAGAACTTTTTATTCAGGGAAATGAAGCCTGTGCAATGGGAGCTATTAAAGCAGGATGTAGGTTTTTTGGTGGTTATCCAATCACTCCTTCAACCGAAATTGCTGAATATCTATCCATTAATCTTCCTAAAGTGAGTGGTTCATTTGTCCAAATGGAAGATGAAATTTCAGCTATTGGATCAGTTATTGGTGCTTCTTGGGCGGGGATTAAATCTATGACTGCAACATCGGGTCCTGGATTTTCTCTTATGCAAGAAAACATAGGTTTTGCAATGATAAGTGAAACACCATTAGTTATAGTTGATGTTCAAAGAGGTTCTCCTTCAACTGGTCAGCCGACAATGGTTGGACAAGGTGATATGATGCAAGCTCGGTGGGGTTCTCATGGAGATTATGAACCAATAGCTATTTCTCCATCATCTGTTCAAGAATTTTTTGATTTCACACTTGAAGGATTTAATCTTGCTGAAAAATACCGGGTTCCTGTGATTATATTAGCAGATGAAATAATCGGACATATGAGAGAAAAAATTTCTCTTCAGGACAAAATTGAAACATTTAAAAGAGTCATGCCAAAAGAAGGTCCAGAAACTTTTCTTCCTTTTAAAAATATTGAAAATGGAACAAATCCAATGCTGTCTTTTGGTGATGGGTATAATATTCATGTCACTGGCTTAACTCATAATGAGTTAGGTTATCCAAGTACAATGAGTCCAGAAGATCATTCTAATTTAGTTAAAAGGTTGGTTAATAAGATATTAAAGAATAGGAATGATATTGTTTCTTGTGACTTTAAGTATTGTGATGATGCAGATATAATTTTAATTAGTTATGGGGCTTCTGCTCGATCAATAATGGGAACTGTTAAAATTGGGCGAAATACTGGAATTAAAATAGGTTATTTTAAAATGAATACAATATGGCCATTTCCAGAAGATGAAATAGCTAAAATTTCAGAAAATGTTGATGATTTAATAGTTGTGGAAATGAACCTGGGACAAATGGTTCATGAAGTCGAGAGAATTGTAAAAGATAATGCGAAAGTTCATCTATTCTCTGAAATTGGAGGAACACTCCCTAAGCCAGAAGATATTTTGAATAAAGTAAGGGAGTTGCTATGATGTCTGAAGAAAAAAAACAGAACTTCATCACTGATGAAGAAAAAAATCCGTATATTAAATATTTTAGAAGAGATAGACTTCCAACCATATTTTGTAGTGGTTGTGGTATTGGTATAACAATTAATAGTTTCTTGAAAGGTTTAGAATCTGCTGAAATGAATCTTAATAATATATCTCTTGTCTCTGGTATTGGATGTTCTTCTCGAGTTCCAGGCTACCTTAAATGTGATTCTCTCCATACAACTCATGGAAGAGCAATAAGTTTTGCTACAGGATTGAAAGTAGGTAATCCTGACTTAAATGTTGTTGTTTTCACTGGTGATGGTGATGCTTCAGCTATTGGTGGGAATCATTTAATACATGCAGCTCGAAGAAATATAAACTTAACTATTATTTGTATAAATAATAATATATATGGAATGACTGGTGGGCAGGTAAGTCCAACTTCACCAGAAGGAAGTTTAGCTACAACAGCACCTTATGGTTCCATAGACACTCCATTTAATTTAATAAAACTTGTGATAGCTGCTGGGGCAACATTTGCTGGAAGATGGACTACTGCACATCCACTACAACTATCTAAAACCATAAAAAATGGTCTTCTTAATGATGGATTTTCATTTATTGAAGTAGTATCTCAATGTCCTACTTATTACGGTCGTAAAAACAAACTGAAAACTCCCAGTTCTATGATAAAAATGTTTAAAGAAAATAGTATTAATAAAAGAAGAGCAGATAACATGTCTGAAGAGGAACTTTTAGGCAAAATCATTGTTGGAGAGTTTGTAAATAATCCAAGAAAAGAATTTTCAGAGAAGATAGAAAATTTATCTATTACAGAAAGTGGTAAAAATACAATTAGAAAGTCAGCTTACAAAATTTAGATTATTTTCAAACAGAATATAAGGATTGATTTAAAGTTCAATTTGAAGTTTGTCAGTGAAGATTTATAAATACTGTGTTGGTGTTGAAATGATAAAAGAAATTAGAATTGGGGGATTTGGAGGGCAAGGAGTTATATTGTCTGGAATTATTATAGGAAAGGCTGCTGCTCTTTTTGATAACAAAAATAGTGTTCAAACTCAGTCATACGGACCTGAAGCCAGAGGAGGGGCTTCTAAAACTGAAGTACTTATTAGTGATGAAGAAATCACATACCCTAAAGTCAAAAATCCAGACATACTTGTGGTAATGTCTCACGAATCTTTATTAAAATATCACAAGGATTTAAAAGAAGAAGGGATTTTAATTTCAGATCCTGACTTGGTTCACTTAGATGTGATTTCTGACTTTATAGATAAAAATAAAATAAAGGTTTATGAAGCGAATGTGACTAAAGTAGCTAAAGAAGATATTGGACTAAAAATAGTTGCAAATATAGTCATGGTTGGAGTTATCACGAAAATCACTAATATAATATCTGTAAATTCGGTTAAAAAAGCTATTATTGACACTGTTCCGAAGGGAACTGAAGATAAAAATATAGCTGCATTTGAATCAGGTTATAATATCTTTTAATTTAGATATATCCCTTTAATTTAGATAGTTTATATTTTTATAGAACTTGTTAATTATCATAACTTTATTTTGATCATTATATTTATAGTCAATTTGATAAAGTTTTTAATAAATAAATTATAAAAAAAATGTTTATATTTTTAATTTAACAATTTTAAGTAGTTTATTAAATTAATAAATAATTATAATAATTTAATTTTTAATAATAATTAATTTTAACATGATATAATTTAAAATAATTATTATTCATAGTTTAATTTATTTTCAAAATTTAAGAACTTTTTCAAAAATACTATATATATTAAATTTTTTATTAAAAAATATTAATTAATAATTTATTCAATTAATTATAATAAATCTATTTAATAATTATTCACTTAATATTCCTTATTTGATTATTTATTTAATAACCTTATTCAACTTTAAAAATTAGGATTTGAAACTTTATATATAATATAAGATTAATGGGGACAGGAACAATGAAATTTTATGAATATGATGCAAAGAAAATATTTGTAAAAGAAGGAATACCAATTTTAGAAGGACATGTGGCTTATTCTCCAGAACAAGCAATGGAATTTGCTTCAGAGTTGAGGTCGCCAGTTGCAGTCAAATCACAAGTTTTAGTAGGTGGTAGAGGCAAAGCTGGAGGAATAAAATTCGCTGATAATCCTGGTGAAGTATATTATGCTGCTTCAAGTCTATTTGGTATGGATATTAAAGGAGAAATTGTAAAACATCTTCTTATTGAAAAAAAGGCAAACATTAAAAAAGAATTTTTTTTAAGCATATCAATTGATAGAATAGTTAAGAAACCAGTTATTATTACCAGTTCTGAAGGTGGAATTGATATTGAAGAGTTAGCTAAAACAAATCCAGAAAAAATAAACAAATATCATGTTAATCCACTTGAAGAGTTCTTACCTTATCAAGCACGAGAAATTGGGCGAAAAATAGGCATTAGTAATGAATTAATCTCTCTATTTGGCTCTATTTTATGGAAATTGTTTCAAGTATTCTCTAAATACGATGCTCAAATAGCCGAAATAAATCCTTTAATTTTTACTGAAGATGGCTTAATAGCTGCCGATGCAAAGTTAGAAGTTGAAAATGATTCATTATTCCGCCACCAAGATTTAGTTCAATTAACAGAGTTTAAACCAAAAGAATTTGCCTTTGTAAAACTTGATGGAGATATAGCTGTTATTGGCAATGGTGCAGGACTCACATTAACTGGAATGGATGTAATTAAATATTATGGTGGTGAACCAGCGACATTTTTAGATATTGGTGGTGGTGCATCTGAAAACACTATTGAAAAAGCTTTAAATTTAGTTTTACATTATGATCCTGTGAAGGTCGTTTTTTTAAATGTTCTTGGAGGAATAACAAAAGCGGATGATGTTGCAAATGGAGTTATTGATATTTTAAAATCATCTAAACGAAAACCTAAAATAGTGATACGATTAACTGGAACAAATGAAAAAGAAGGACAAAAGTTGTTAGATGCTGCAGGAATTCCCTATGAAACTTCTATGGAGAAAGCAGCTAAGAAAGCTGTTGAAATATGCAACTCTTTAAAACAAGAAGAGTGTAGTTAATTTTTTTTTATTTGAGAGGCTGTGCAACAATTCCAACTTCAATTAACAATACTATATTATTTAGTTAAATAATTATAAAATATTAGAGATTGTCAAAAAGTGTGGAGGTTTTCACAATTTTTATCACTGATTTCACGATCCGCTGGGAGAAGACATATTTCACAATATAAAGGTTTCATAATTTCACAATTCTGATAATTTACA
>JAITGU010000029.1 GCA_031280375.1 Candidatus Methanovirga procula
ATTTTTGAAAATGTCGATATTCCCACGGGTAAAAGTTTCATTGTAATAATCCTCCTTTTTTATTTTATAGTATTCTGTTTTATTAATTCACAAATTATATGTCTGCAAAACATTATATAGTAAATTGCGAATTGATTTTTTCATTTTCAACTATTTTTCAATTAACTTTTTGTATTTTATCATGATAAAAAAATCATTAAGTTAATCTTAAAATATAAATTAATTATTAATTTTACAAAATCGAAGATTTTTAATATTTAGAAGAAACTTTTAGAAAAAGTTTCATCAAAAGTTATTTTCCAAACTAACAAAATATATTAGTTTTAAGAAAATGATTTTACTATTTATAAAATTTTTTATTATTGAAAATTTATTTTTCAATTTAGAAGAATTAATTTTTCGTTTTATAAATAATAAAGTAATTCTTTAAAAATGGATTTTGTTATTTTTCAAAATTAAGTTTTGATGAACCTTTTGTTTTGAACGAAGTGAAAAACTTAGGAAAATCTCTGATTTTCCGTTTTTTAAAAGTTTCTTCTAAATATTAAAAGCATTTTCTTAAACTTACTATATTTATTAGTTTTTGGAAAAACTTTTGATGAACATTTTTCTAAAAGGTTCTTCTAAATAATAAGTTTATTTTATTAAATTAATTTATAATAATATTATTTATAAAAAATAATGCAATTTTAAAATTTTAAAATGAAATTTAAGAATTTTAATCAACTTAAAAAAATTAGTCGAATTATATTTTTAACTTGAAATTCAAAATAATTAATTTC
Source organism: Candidatus Methanovirga procula (assembly GCA_031280375.1). Taxonomy (GTDB): domain Archaea; phylum Methanobacteriota; class Methanobacteria; order Methanobacteriales; family Methanobacteriaceae; genus Methanovirga; species Methanovirga procula. The sequence continues at coordinate 783 of JAITGU010000029.1, forward strand.
GCAAAACACTATATAATTTAGAAAAACGAAGTTTTTCTTTATTTCTTGCCTTAAAAGTTTTGTTTATATTTTAAACTATCTCTTCAGCATAAATTTCATCTTGAAGATTCTTTAAAAAATCATTAAATCCATCCTTCCCACCAAATTCTTTTGTTATTGTTATAGGTCCCCCTAACTCTTTGAAAGGATCATTTTGAAGAACTTTGGGATCTTGTAAATCTTTAATTCCATTATCTTCATATTTATCTAATAATGCACTTAAAACTTCTCTTGCCAATCCTTCATATTTATTTAAATATCCTCTTTTTTTAACATTGTTTGTTCTTTCTTTTCTTGTTAAAGGTTTCTTATCAAAAGCAATATGGCAAATAAATCAAACTCATCCATATCATATTTTCCTGATTCCTGTTTAATTTCTTCTAAAAAAACTCCTCTCTCTTGAAGTTCATCTATAATTATCTGTTTTCTTGTTTCTTTATTCCATCTTAGTAAAAATTTGTCTATTGTTCTGTATTCATCAAGAATGTTTCTTTTAGAATAATCAACAATACTTTCTGTAATCAAATTCCCATCTTTATCATAACATTGAACCTTTTCAGAAAGGATTTTTACAGGGATGTCGTTAACTCTGAATTTTTTTCCATTACTAAAACCCTCATCAAAACTTTCATCATTATTTTTAGATCTTTCAGAAGGTGATTCTCCTTCATTCCAATCTATAATATTTACAGGTTCTCCGTCAAATTCTGGATCTGCAAATAATCGTGTAGAACCTCTAAAATCCATTATAGTGAAATATTCTTTTCCTTTTTCAATTTCTAACCTTGTTCCACGACCAATTATTTGTTTAAATTCTGTCATTGAATTAATGTTGTTATCTAAAACTATTAATTTGCATGTTTTACAGTCAATACCTGTACTTAATAACTTCGATGTTGTCACCACCGTTGGATACTTTTCATCAGAATCAATGAAATAATCAAGCTGTGATTTCCCAAATTTATCATCACCCGTGATTTTCACAATATATTTTGGATTTTCAGCAATTAAATCAGAGTTTTCATTTACTAAAGCTTGTCTAAGTCTTTCGCCGTGATCAATATCCACACAGAAGGCTATTGTTTTACTGAATCTATTTTTTCTTTTTAAAAACTTTGTTATTCTTTCAGCGACTTTTTTTGTTCTGTCATCAATTATTAAGTGTTTATCATAGTCATTGGTGTTATACTCTCTATCTTCAATTTCATTCCCATAAATATCTTTTTTCCCTTTTCCTGGTCTGTATCCTTCTAAATCTTTGTCCAAACCTACTCTGATAACTTTGTAAGGAGCTAAAAAACCATCATTCATTCCTTCTTTAAGAGAATAAGTGTAAATTGGTTCTCCAAAGTAAGAGATATTTGAAACTTTCTTTGTTTCCTTTGGTGTTGCCGTCATTCCAATCTGAGTGGCTGTATGGAAATATTCTAAAATTTCTCTCCATTGAGATTCTTCTTTTGCACTGCCTCTATGACATTCATCAACAATTATCAAATCAAAAAAATCGGGTTTAAATTCTAAATAAGGTTTTCTACCTTCGTATTCACTTAATTGTTGATAAAGTCCAAAGTAAATTTCATAAGAACTATCCAACATTCTTTTTTGTATTTTGGTCATTACCTTTTCATATGATTTGAAATCGTTTTGCATAGTTTGATCAATTAAAATATTTCTATCAGCCAAATATAAGACTTTCTTTTTTAATCCAGCTTCTTTTAATCTGTAAACAATCTGAAAAGCTGTGTATGTTTTTCCAGTGCCTGTCGCCATTACAAGTAATATTCTATTTTCACCTTTTGCTATTGCTTCTACAGTACGATTAATAGCTATTCTTTGATAATATCTTGGATTCTTTCTATTGGATATTGAAAAATAATATGGAGTTTTAATTGTTTCTTCTATTTCACTATCAATATTTTTTGCATTGATGTATCTATCCCATAAGTCTTCAGGTCTTGGAAATTCATTTAAGGTAACATCTTTTTCAATCCCTCTTAACATATCGTGTTCAACAAAGCCATCACTATTAGAACTATAAACAAATGGAACATCAAGAATTTTTGCATACTCAATTCCTTGTTGAATTCCATATCCAACTGAATAATTATTATTTTTAGCTTCAATGGCTAAAGGAGTATTATCTGTGTAAAAAAGCAAATAATCTGCCTTTTTTATTTTTCCTCTTTTAGTATATTCTCCTTGAACGATTATCCTACCATCAGTAAAGGAGTATTCCATTCTAACTTGTTCTTTTTTCCAACCCGATTTTTCAATGGCTGGTGTTATAAAACGGTTTTTTATATCCTCTTCTGTTAGCTCCTGAGACATTTTTGAATTTTTCATGTTCAATCCACAGAAATAAATAATATGCTCTTTTATATGGTTATTTTATAGTTATTATAATGTTAAATTTATAACAATATAAATATATTTTTATTAGATATGAGTATATAAAAAGTCAGTGAAGTTAGTTTTTAAATATTCAACTTCATATCTACTTAATTTTTCATTTTAAAATATTTTTCATTTATTTATTTTTTATAACTTATTAAAAATTATTATTATGCAATCCTCTTAAAATATTTAATGATTTAACATCCTTACTCCAAGCACCATATGACCCATACATAAGATACACAGCTTCTTAATTTCCAGGCGAATAATGAGAAGAAAACTTGTCAGGTAGTTTTTTTTACCCAGCAAATAAAGAGGAACATGTTTATTAGATTTAACAGCTTTTTTGTATAAATATATAATTAGGATGATGTTTCAATTTTTAAACATTATTTTTACCTTATTACTCTTCTAATCATTATTTTTTATTCCTATTTTTTTATTCTTTATTTGATTAGTTTATTAATAATAGTTTTATTTTTACTAATGGACAATAATTATTATTATTATTATTTTATTGGCTATTAAATTTTATCTTATTGATTTTTATTTTATCAAATATAAATTATAAAAATTAATTAATTAAATAAATGATAATAACAATTAAAAATAATTAATAATCGATTAAATTAATTAACAAGCTAATTTAAGTATTTTCAATCTAATTATCTATTATCAATCTATTAACTACTATCAATATTTAATATTCTCATAAATACTTATTTATCACTTAATTTAGCTATTTTATCTGCAAAACTATCTAATACATTTTTTGAAAGACCCTCAATGAATTTTATTGAACCTGCACACTCATGACCTCCACCATCAATCCCTGCTTCTGGAATTTCAATAGCTAAATCCCAAACAATCTCATTAAGATTAAAGCCAAATTTTTTGTTTACAGCCTCTGTTGCTCTTACAACTCCAAAGTCTGGTCCATATGCAAGAGTCAAAATAGGTTCATTTTCACCATACTTCTGTACTATTGCATCATGAACAAAACCACAAGTTTTACCTGGAGCTGGAAATGTAAAACGATGTGCATATTTCTCAACATCTAAAATATTGAATATTAACCCATTGCTTAATTTACTTTCTTTAAGGTTAGGAAGAGCTGCTTTAAGTTGAGTGTCCACTCTTTTCTTGTACTCTTTAAAAAGAGCACCTAATAATTTTTTATGTTTATCAAAATTATCAACATTTAATATTGTGTCCATTATTCCTCTACCATTCATAAACCTAAGGTAATATGCTTCAAAATCTGTACACTCAGCTATTTTATTTAAATCATCGGTAGAATATCCAATTTGTGTAGCTATTTCTATATATTGACCTGCTTCATCAGAATTTGCATGATCACCAATAACAGCTATTCCTGGAAGATGTTTAATAAGTTCAACAACATCAGGATTTATCATTCTTGCCACTTCAAAACCTAAACATCCTGCAGTTATTTGAGAATCTCCTCCAACAAGATAAGGATTTACATGAACATCCACAAATTCATCAACCTCAACTTTACCATTAATCACTTCTCCTGGGAAATGATGATCAATAACAACTATCTCAATGTTATAAATCTTCGCTTTCATCAATGCCAAAACATCTTCCTCAGTTGAACCATTATCTAAAAGAACTATTAATGGTAATTTTTGACCATGTCGTTCCAAATCCTCTAATGCAAAAGATAAATCTTTTACAACATCTTCAAGTTCATAAAATGGAGCTTTACTCGGGGCTCTTTTAAAGTAATGCCATTCTGCATCTTTATCTGGATTAATTTCATTTAAATAAGGGACAATAGCTTTTTCCATGGCTATTCCAGCACAAATTCCATCAGCATCAGCATGATGTCTAAGTAAAATAGATCTTCCATCTAAAACAGCTCTACGAATAGTTTTTGCAGCCTCCATCATTTTAGGTTTCAATTTTTCTAAAACAGGACTTTTAATCATGAAATCTGTGTCTTCTACCTTTGCACGCTCATCTAATGCTTTATCAATTAGTTTTTTTAGTTTTTCAGCTTCATCATCTTCTAAACATTCAATTAATGATGATTCAATCTGAGTTTTTCCTCCGTGTTCACTAAGCTCTCCAGTGACTTCAACAAAGTCCCCAAGATTTATAGATGGATAAGCACGAGTACCAGCTTCATCAAATGCAGCAACCCAAGTAATCCCTGTTTCATCAGTTATAGTGAATATGGTTGGTCCAGATGTTTGTTGAATTTGTAAGACTTCACCTTGAACCATTATATTCTTTCCAGTTTTAATGTTTTCAAGAGAAGCTATTGTAGACCTTGCTATATTCTTCTTTAAGGTTTTAAGTTTATACTTCCCAAGAACCACACTATGCTGTAAATCCACCTCTCCTCTATCTTTTTTTATCTGAGAAACCTTAACAAATATCTCATCTGAAATTTTACATTTTGGGTTTTTTTCTCTTAACAATCCCCATACATCCTTATTTAAACTAACAAAAATACCATATCTTTCCACTTTACTAACTCTACCTTTATATGTCACTCCTTTTTCTAAATCATCCATTTCTGATAATCCATCTAAAACATAAACAAGTTGTTCTTCATTCATAGCCTTTTTAATTTTCTCTTCTTCATTTTTAATTTTTTCTTCCTCTTCTTTTTTTAGTATTTTAACACAATCATCACATAAGTCCATGTTTTCTGTAATAGCTATTCCACATCTACCACAAACATTTAGTTCTCCTGTTCCATTGCAAGTTTCACATTTTCTGTAGACATTGATTTTTCCTGTTCCATCACAAACTTCACAGGGTACATCACTATCATATTCAAGGTCAAATTTTGCTTTTGCATTGGTGTTAACTCCTTTAAAATGATTTTTTGTTTCAAATGTATTTTCAAATCCTGTTCCATCACATGCTTTGCATGTTTTTTTCTTAACTACAACAGATCCTTTTCCATCACAAGTTAGACATTTCTTTATCATTAATTTTGCCTCTCATTATCCAAACATCATAATTATTATATATGGTCTTTTATTTAATCTATTCTTATTTGATCATTATTTAGTATTCTATTTAATCATATATTTGATTGGTTGTATTAATAAAATTATTTCCTTTAACTTATTAAATAAACTTGAATTAATTATTTAATAAATTACTAATATTTTGAATAAAATATTTTGTAATATAATAAAATATTTTGTAATAACTTAACACTTATTTTATTATAACTACTATTAAATATAAAGTATATAATGTTTAATTTATATAGAAATGGTGATGAATGTGAAAAAATATGTTTTAATAATAGGAATTGTCATTTTATTTATACTATCAGTATGTTCATTATATTATATAAATCAGTACAATGACTCAAAAAAAGTGGCATTCATTCTTCCTCATGCTGATGATGAGACTATTGGTGTTGGAGGAATAATTTCAAAATTAATAGACAAAGGATATAAACTTCACTTTGACTTAATGACCTCAGGAAATAGCTTAGCCCCTAAACTACGAATAGTTGATAACTATTACCATGCAAGCATTCCAAACAATGCAAATGGAAGTGATAGAAAAAGAATAATACGTGAAGACTCTTTTAAACAAGTGATGAAAGTAATTAATATAAGTGACTATAAACTTCATGGTATTGATGATGGGACTTTAAATTCTGATGAAGTATTTAGTGTAATGGAAGACCTGTATTTAAAAGAAGGATACAAGACATTTTATACAACAACTGGTGATGGAAATCCAGACCACAATGCTTGTCATCAGGCAATGAAGAGAATGCAGGAAAAATATCCTGACTTAGAATATAGACAATTTCCTGTTTATTACTACCATCAACAACAAGCAAGTCCAGAACCTTTAAACTTTAAATATGATGATGTTGATGTTAATAATTACAGTAATACAAAAAAAGAAATGTTCCAGGTTTATTATAATATAAATACTTTGCTACCATCATTTTACCCTCGAAGTGATGGAGTAATAAGTTTTTCTCCAGAGAGAATTTATTATAGCACTGAGTCTCTTGTTGAACTAAAATAAGAATGCTAAAATCTAAATAATCCATGATTTTATTAACATTCAATATTTTTATTATTATTTCATTATTAAATTTCAAAAAAAGGCATAAATGACTTTAAGATTAAAAATTAGAGAATTTTAAGAATAATTTTTTAATATTTATAATAATTTTATTTTTTTAAAAGTTTCTATAAACTCATCCAAAAGTATTGATTTGATAATATATATTCAATAGAAACCTTATATCTTTATTGTCTAATTGTAATATAATATCAATTATCTCAAAAATTAGGATAAGAAATAAGATAAAAAATATGAGATTAATACTTTTCATGTTTTTGTTTAGTCTTTCTATGAAAATATTTTAACAAGATCTTCTTATTAATGTATAATGACAATTGGGTAAAAATACTATAGACTAAGAATATTAATGATAAAATTAATAATAAAAACAATAACAATTAGAATGAATAGAATGTATAAATAATAACAATAAGGTTTAAAATTTGATAAAAATAAAAAAAGAAGATTTAATAGGTGATAATCTATGTTAATTGGTCTAATTTCAGATACTCATATTGGTGATAAAGTAGAAAGCTTACCAGCAAACCTAAGTACCTACTTTAAAGATGTTGAGCTTATTTTACATGCTGGAGATTTAACCTCTCTAAAAGTTATTGAAGATTTAGATAAAATAGCCCCTACAATAGCTGTACAAGGAAACATGGATAGATTTTATGGTGCTGATCTACCAGTGAGTCATGTTGAAACAATTGAAGGAGTTAAAATTGGAGTTAAACATGGGGAAGTAAATCCAAAAGGAGACACACAACAATTAGAATATATTGCTCGAGAACTTGAAGTAGATGTTTTAGTTAGTGGACATAGTCATCAACCATTAATAGAACAGGCAAAAAACATACTCCTTGTAAATCCAGGTAGTCCAACTAAACCTCTTTTAACAGATCCTACAGTAATGTTAATGACTGTTGAAGATGGAGAAGTTGATGTTGAAATTATTAAACTTGGTCCTCCGACATGCAGTTCTTTAAACTTTAAGAAAGAGGAAAATTAAGAAAAAATAGATAAAAAATAGATATTTAAAAAAATAGATGTATAGTAAATTGCGAATTTATTTCTTTATTCAACTACTCCAATAACTTTTTGTAATTTAGCATGATAAAAAAATCATTAATTTAGTCTTAAAATATAAATTAATTATCAATAATAAACTCATTTCCTTAAAATTAAATTTGTTGTATTTCAAAGAAATTTTTGATGAACTTTAACTTGTTAAGTTAGAAAATCTTTGATTTTCTTAAACTTTCTTATCTTTAGATAAGTTAGGGAACTTTAGTTCCTGTTGTTTCGAAGGTCATGAGGAACTTAGAAACCGAGGGTTCTGTTTATTCTCAAGTGAAGCATGAAAATTTAGGAAAATCTCTGATTTTCCGTTTTTAAAAAGGTTCTTATAAATGATAAGTTTATTTTTATTAAATTAATTTTAATAAAGACTATTTATAAAAAAATAATATATTTTAAATGATTAAAATGAAATTTAAGAATTTTAGTCAAGTTTAAAAAATTAACAAAAAATTTATATATTATGATTTAGAGATGTATATATGTAAAAGTATTTAGAAGGTGTAAATTATGGGTATGGTTAAAACCACAATTAAATTAGAAGATAGTTTATTAAAAAGTATTAAAAAAATAGCTATAGATAGAAATACAACACAAAACAATTTAATGAATGAATACCTTGAAAAAGGATTAAAAAATGAATTAAAACTGAAAAAACAAGAAGGAAAAATAAAAGCAAGAATAATAAATAATAGACTATCTAAACCTAAAAACACTGATAGAAAATATAAAAACTTTGAAGATATGGCGGGAGTTATCAAAACTGATGGAGAAGTTGATGGGGTGGAGTTAAAAAGACAGATTCATATAAAAGAGGGGGTATATTGATATTTTTAGAAACCAGCTTCTTAATTAATTTTTTTTTTTGGAAAAAAATAGATTCCATGAAAGATCTCTTGAAATATGGAATGATATTAAAGATAAAGAAATAATAATTAGTGAAATGACTATTTATGAAACTTTAACCGTTTTAAGAAAACTCAAACAAAATGATGAAATGGTTAATGAGGTTTATGAAAAATTAACTGAAATAAATGTCTATGAAGATGTAATATACTATGATAAAGCATTAAAAGACACTTTAATAAATAATGTTGGTTTCTTTGATAATTTAAGTCATATTGTCATGATAAACAATGACATTGAAGAAATAGCAAGTTTTGACCTTGACATGTTCACAGACATAAAAAGAATAGGACAATAAAAAGAAGTATTCCCCGAACCAAATAAAACTCATACTGAAATGTATACAATTAATAGCTATTTTTAAATAATCAGTATTATATTGATAATGAATTAATATTATTTATATTTTGTATGTGATTGTTGCACAATTTTTTTACTAACTTTTCATTATTTTTTTCATTTTTTGAAAGACCTAAAGAGTTTGATAAAGAGTTTTGAGAGTGTATAACAACCTAAGTTTTTAAAAATTTGTTTGCTCCATTTCCAATATAAAGATTTATACAGTCTTATTTTTCATGTGAAAATAATTGTTAGACAGACTCTTTTATAAGAAAAAAAGTGCTACTCGAAGGTTTTTTCAGCTGGATAGAGAGTTTTAGAAAAATATTCCCCAGATATGAAGTAATAGAAGAATCATATTTAGGATTAACACTCCTATCATCCATTTTAATATTATGGAGAGCTTTGGGATGACCTCAAAAAATATATGATATTAATAAATTTAGATAAAAAATGTATAAAATACAATTTAACAATAATGATTCAAATGGGAAGTAGATGGCAAAGAGATAAAAAAAGAGAACACTACTACAAAAAAGCTAAAGAGTCAGATTACTACTCAAGGGCATCTTACAAATTATTACAATTAAATAATAAATATAAAATAATTAAAGAGGGCAATAGTGTTGTTGATTTAGGTGCAAGTCCTGGTGGCTGGTCACAAGTAGCTTTAGAAAAAGTAGGTGAAGATGGTATAGTTATTGGAGTAGATTTAAATAAAATCAGACCAATTAATGAAGAAAATTTTTCATTTATAAGAGGAGACTTCACAAGTGAAGAAATCCAAGAAGAAATAATCAATACATTAAATGAAGAAGCAGATGTTGTTATCTCAGATGCATCACCTTCTTTAAGTGGAATAAAAAATATTGATCATTTAAAATCAATGGATTTACTTGAAAGTGTTCTTGAAATATCTGAGTTAATTCTAAGAGATAAAGGGAACATTTTAATTAAGTTTTTTCAAGGAGAAGGTTTTAATCAGACTTTAAGAGAACTTAAAAAGAAATTCAGAGTTGTTAAAACAACAAAACCTAATTCTTCTCGAAAAAAAAGTTCAGAAATGTATTTAATATGTTTAGGATATAAGTTCAGAAATGTATTTAATATGTTTAGGATATAAATCTGTGTAGTATTACAACTCATAAACTCTTACTTCTCCAGGAGATATTTGCTCAACATCCTTAACATCCATTACTTGCCTAAGTGAACTTATTCAGATGCAATTGCAAACATTTTATCATTTTCAGCCATAACTCCAGGTTTAAGACCTAATCTATCCATAGTAACCTTTTTTAAAATACACTTTATCAGATATTCCAATTAAATGGCTATCTTCTTGGTTGTGTAGTATTAAACAATAGGTTCCTTTAAGAATTTTAACACCGTATTTTTTTGTTCAAATTTTTTATAATTCGTCATTTTTAGCAATTAAATTATTAATATTGTTTGATTAAATTTTAATTTATTATATTTTAATTCTTATTCTTTAAAGATATCATAGAACCTTTTTAAAACGGAGAATCAGAGATTCTCCTAGGTTTCTCGCTTTGCTCGAAACAAAAGGTTCATCAAAATTTTAAACTCATAACAAGTCCATCAAAAGTTATTTTTTTTCAGAGAGATAATACCATTTATAATTACTATAATATAAAAATAAAGATTAATTAATAAATTTAGGAATATAGTGTTTTGCAAAATTAATTATTTTGAGCTTAAATTACCAAAAATTGCTTTGCAATTTTTGTAATTATGAAAATTACCAAAAATCTTCGATTTTTGTAATTATGAAAATCTTCGATTTTCAGTAATCTTCGATTTTCAGTAATCTCTGATTTTCAGTAATTAAAAATGGAATTTCTATTAATTTTTTTAACTTGATTAAAATTCTTAAATTTCATTTTAAATTATTAAAATTAGATTATTTTTTTTATAAATAATCTTATAAAAATTAATTTAATAAAATAAAGTTATTGTTAATGTTTATTTTATATTTTAAGATTAAACATTAATTTTTTTTTTTTATATTGAGTCTGAATAACAATTCTGACTCGCTGAACAAAAATTTAATCCATAGATTTTTATTGAAAATTATTTTAAATATTTAAAAATTGTTCACTTAAGTATTTATATCTGTTGAACAATGCAGATTTATGAAAAATAACTTGCTCAATTTTCGATTTAAATATTTGTACTGTCTTATTTTTCGTGTGAAAATAATTGTTAGACAATTTCATGATTATACAAGAATATAGTAATTGTGAATTTTTCATCTTCAGCTATTTTAAATATAACAAAAGAAATAAAACTTTATATCAATTTAATTAATTGTACTATTTTTAAATTAATTTATAACAATTAAAAATTTTTAAAATTAAATAAAAAATTCAATTTTTTCTAAAATAATTAAAATAAGTATTTACATGAATTATTTAACTATAAAAATTTATTTAAACAAATTTATTTAAATTTTAAAGATAAAGCAAACTAAGTTTAATGAAAATCTTAATTAAATTTGTATTTTTAAAAAAATAATGAATATAAATCTATAAATAACAAAATAAGGCATTGTCAACAATAATTTTTTTTACTTCTATCAAACACTTTCAACAATAATCATCAATTTTAGGTGAAATTTTCCAAAAGTGAAATGTTTAATTTTTTCCTTTCTAAACTCTTTAATCCCCAATAGGGGGGAGGGGGAGGTAGTGTTTTATTGATTATGGATGGATTTAAATTCTATTTTTTATTTTAGTCCTATTTTAATAACTTTTTATTAAATTAAACAGGATTTAATAAGTTTTATTTTCAAGAATTAAGACTAAACATCTATATATGGAAGATTTCAATGTTATATCACATGACAAAAAAATTATGTTAATCAATCGTTAATGGCGATTAATCATGTTATTGTAGTGATGAAAATGAACGAAATCATGAATAAATATCCAGTTTTAAAGGATGGTTACCAATTATATCAAGGTGCAAATATAGTTATATTCGTAGTTTAAAAACTTCCACAGAAAGAGATGAATATAAATATAAAGTCAATGAACGCTCAGTAGATATAATCAAAGAATGTAATGGAATAAATAACTTTAAAGATATAATAACAAAATTATCATTAACTTATTATACAGACTATAATGAAATTAAGAAAATTGTATTTGATTTTATTACTAATAATTCCATCTTCCAAATCAATGATATTCATTTAAAAAGACCACATATCCCAATTAAAGGATCATCAGATTTACAAATACCAACATTGTTCTCAATCGAACTTACAAACCATTGTAACTATTCTTGTAGACATTGTTATAATGATAGTAAACCTGAGAATAATGAATTCATTGACACCAATGAATTAATTGGATTTTTGAATTATATTGAAGAATTTGATCCAATTATAGAATTAACTGGTGGAGAACCATTATCACATCCAGATATCAGGAAGATTATAGATTATTGTTGCAAAAATTTTGAGACAGTTAACATTATTACCAATGGGTCAATGACTAAAAAACATGATGACTTCATAAGTAAATACAATAACTTAACTTTATTAATTTCATTATATAGCTACAAACGAAATATATGGGCTGGTTTACTAATACAAAAAATTATTTTGATATTGTGATTAATAATATTGAAGAACTTGTTAAAAAAGGAGTTCGTGTTCTCATTACACTACTAATAACACCAACAAATGTAGAAGATATGTATTCTACAGTTGAAATGATAAAATGCGTATGTGTTGAATCCGTTAGGGTAGGAGTTATCATGCCTATTGGAAGAGCAAAAAATGAAGATTTAGATTTTACAATAGATAACATTAATAAATTCGATGACGAACTGGAAAAGGTAAATAAAGATTTTAGTGGCTTCATATTTAAAATCCCCGAATATCTTTTAGATAATCCAGAAGACAGAATAAATTGTGGTATAACTATTGACTCAATTTCAATAAAGTATGATGGTAATGTTAAATTTTGTCCAATTATACCAGACAATTTCAGTATAGGCAATATTTTAAACGATTCTCCAGAATCTTTCTTTAAAAAGTTAGCTAAATATCCTTATTATAAAGTTCCTGAACCTAAAAGAGAGATTTGTGGCGATTGTGAACATATAGATTTTTGTGAAGGATGTATAGCAAGAGGATTACATACGAAAGATGAAAAAAATGAATGTATATGGTATGATAACCTATTTAAACCAATGCAAGATATTGCAGAGAAAATAAAAGAAGAAAAACTTCATGGATAGTGACAAAAATATATAAATAATCAATGCTGTCAAGTTAATAAATTTTATTAAAAATTTGTTTGTTATTTTCTTTAAATCTTTTAAATTATAAAAATATTAACTTAAGTTTTTAAAATTTAGAAATTTAAATCTTAAGTTCACAGCATTGATAAAATAATATATTTTCTGAAGTTGCAAAACTTTTGAGGTTTTTTCATCTTTTTTACAGTTTCTATTTTCTATATTTTATGATTGTTGGACAGCCTCTAAATACAATTGAATCAATATATTATCTAAACCATCAATAAAATCATACACACCTTGTGCTTGATCATACAATTCACGAGCAGTTAAATCCACTCCAATTATCGGATAAGTACTTGAATTATTCAAATAATCATAATATAAACTTAAATCCAAATCAGTTTTACTATTATTCAATTGCTCTTCAAACATCATATTAACAGCTAACACTTCACCTATCGTTGCATTAGGATTATATTTCAATATACGATTAATTACAACATTATTATTAATTGTATTATTATTAGATGAAACATTTGTAATATTAACCATTAAAGAACTATTAGAACTACCATTAACTGGAGTATCTAAAGTATCATTAATCAAATCCTTCAAACTGGGCTTGTTATACTCAGCACTTATTGGAGTACCAAAATCAGCAGATAAAAACAATCCAATCATAAATAATCTTATTAAACATTTATATTTTAATTTAACCATTTATTCATCCTCTTATTTTATTATTTCGACTTTCTAGAACAGCTAAACGATCATCAATATCCTTAATCCTTCTATTTAAATCATTTATTTGCTTATCAAGAGCATTAACCTTATCACCCCATCCAGTATCACCAACACCAAGCAGCGGAGCACCAACAACTGCTAAAAGAGCACCAATCGTAGCTAAAGCTACTATAATAGGAATTCCAACAATTGTTATAACAAGAAAACATAATGCAGCGGATAATGCAACACAGCCAAGTCCTATACCAGTAATGATTGTACCAGCTTTAATAAATTTCTTTTTAACCTTTTCACAATGCTCTTTTTCAGCCTTAACATTATCAAGTTCAGCTACATACTCTGCTCTTAATTCTTTTAAAGCAGTTGTGTTATTCGTATCATTAACATTGAAATCACCAGTTAAAGGATTATTTTTACTGTTTTTTTTATCAAAACTATTTATTTGATAAGCTTTATCATAATGTTGCATATCAACATTGAATTTATTAACACGATCCTCTATATCATTTTTAATTGTAGAAGCCATACTAATATCCTCATAATCATAATCAGGGATATTATCAAGAGCTGTAAACGCATTATCAGTTAAATAATCTAATTCATCTGCATCAGCATCCTCTAAAATTTCTTGAGTCACCTCATTACTCGGTGATTTGGTTAAAAGAAAATCAACTTTCTCATCACGAGTCATATGACTATATTTAATTAAAATACCGTCTAAACCATCAATAAAATCATGTACACCTTGTGCTTGTTCATATAATTCACGAGCAGTTAAATCCACTCCAGTTATCGGATAAGTACTTGAATTATTCAAATAATCATAATATAAATTTATATCAAAATCAGTTTTACCATTATTCAATTGATCATACATCATTGTTTGAATAGCTATTAATTCACCTATAGTAGCATTAGAATTAAAATATTTAATACGAGTAGTAACAGGATTAATAGAACTGTTATTAAAATTAGACTTATTCAATAAACTACAATTGTTTAAAGGAATATCTAATGTATCACTCAAAACCTCCTTAAAACCAGGTTTACTATACTTAACAGCTATAGGAGAACCTAAATTAGCCACCAAAAAAATTAATAAAATAAATAAACCAAAAAACTTCTTAAACATATTTATCACCTAAATATTTTTTTTTTTTACTCTATTCATAAATTTTTTCAGATATCTGGCTGCTCCTTAAAAAAACCTTTAATAATGACTGCATTCTTCCCAGAAAACGCAGCATCTTGGATTGAATCATGATGACAATATGTCCCATCTTTATCATACCAACCTTTTTCACAGAAAAATTTATTTTTGTACATAGATTTCTTATAAAAATTTACATCAATATGATAATTCCAATATTCTGGATGAGAAAACATGGATTGTAGCCAATCAGGTAGATCTGGACTTAGAGAGATATTCTTATTCCAGCAAGGACTATACACATAATTTTGAATAAAACATAAATTAGCATTGTACATAGGGTTTCTATCTTTGCTTTTAAAACCTAAACGGAACAAATTAGGATAATCACTTAAATTCAATATGACAGTTTCACCTTTATTGATAGGTATTATTTTGAATTCGTAACCATATGGGTCAATGAAATATATTAAACCATCACCATCATTTTCTTGTGTTCTTGCATGTATAGTTAATTGCTTTGTTGAATTATCATCTGCTGCAAAAATACTGCTAATACTACAACTAATCATTAAAAAAACTATTAATAAACTTATTATTCTTTTAAACATAAATTTCACTCCTCCTTTATTTATAACACGATATGTATCAAAAATGCACAAACAAATCCTAACATACTTATACTGATTAATTCAAGAAACGCTTTAAACATATTTAACCTAATATTACAATCTAATTAAAAAAATATATCTGCTTTTTCAAAAAAAATCATTTTAGAATTTATTATTCGTTTTTTATTTTCTTTTAACATTTTAATTATAGATTTTAATGCTTCATCGGCGATTTTTTCTTTTTCTGAAGAAGGTTCATCAACACAAGATTTAATAACTTTCTTTAATAAATCCTCTAAAATATACAACTCCTCTTCTAAATTACTAAATTCATTTTCTAAATCATTTACTAATTCTTTTATCTCCACATTAATCCTCCATCATATCCCTACCAGTGCATCCAACCAAGTAATTGATTAGGCTCTGAAGTGTCCACGATGCTTGAACCATTTTTAGTGTCGCACCAAACATCAAACAAACAATTATATTGTCTATCGTTCTTATCTGAGATTGCAGCTGGATCTGAACTCATCCAATCACTTTCCATAAGATGTTCTTTGAAAGCATTTCAATC
>JAITGU010000089.1 GCA_031280375.1 Candidatus Methanovirga procula
GTTGCACGAGCTCTTATTAATTCTCCTTCAATTATTCTCGCTGATGAGCCTACTGGTTCTTTAGATTCAGTTAATTCTCAAAAAATTATTGATTTGTTGAAGGATCTTCATGAAAGAGAAAATATTACTTTAGTTATTGTGACTCATGACCACGATGTTGCAGTTCAAGCTAATAGGATTATTAACATCTTAGATGGAAAAGTAGTGAATTAATTAAGGTTAAACAGGGAATGCGTCAATCAAAATATAAATTAATTATGAATATTAAATTTATTTATTAAATTAAATTCAAGAATAAAATAGTGAAATTTCATCTAATATTATTTTATTAAATGTTTTTTAATATTTGATAGATTTATTAGTAAGATAATTGAATTTAAAAGTAAAAATCCTATTAGGTTAGAGTTATATTCTTTTTTCATAGCTTTAACTTCATTCAAAAGTATTTTGTTCTCTTCAATGTTTCCATTATAACTCAAAAATATCATTATCCAATTTAATAAAAAAGGATTTAATAGTATGTAGGTTTTTTTGAAATTATATCTGTTACATAATTTAGAACATTCACAATAGGCCTTCAATGAATCATAAACTAATTTAAAACCTATTTTTTTTGTAATTGACCTATTTTCAACTTCGTCTCTTACATAATGATTACAGATTATATCATTATTAAGTAACAGAATCCCATTTGTGTTGAAGTAATACTCCATTATAAAATTAAGATCTTCTCCTGAAATAAAGGGTGGAAACTCTATACCATACTTTTCTATTAATTCTTTTCTAAATATCTTTGTCCAAATTGAAGGTAATATCTTTAATATTGTAGGATCTTTTAATAAACAGTTTATTTTAATTTCTTCAGATTTTTTATTTATTATCTTACCGTATACCATCTTAACCAACAGATTCTTCCAAAAAAACTTAATAAACCCTGACATATTGCTTGGATTAAGAATATCATCATCGTATTCTAAATATATTTCATCAAGATAGGGAGTATAAGATTTTTGAATTAAATTTCTGTATTGGTCAATTCGAAGATATCTTCCAAAGACAATATCTACATTGTTGTTTTCAATTTTATCATATAATAGTTGACAAGTATTGTTTAAATAGCTATCATCAGAGTCTAAAAACATTATATATTTTCCAGTGGCTTTTTTAAGTCCAATATTGCGAGGACCATACGCACCACCCATATTTTCATTTAAATGGATAGCTATAAAGTTTTCATATTTATCACTATATTCATTAATAATATCTCCACTTTCATCTGTTGAAGCATCATCAACCATTATCACTTCTATATCATTTAAATCCATAGTTTGGTTAATAATCGAATTTAAAGATTTTTTTAAGTCCTTTTCAGCATTAAAAATAGCCATTATTATACTAATTTTGTAGACGATGTTATGAACTCCTGTAAGTGATGTTAAAAACTTTTGGCAGTGTAATGTTTATGAAAATTAGAATCAAATATTCAAGATATGAGAATTAAGTTATTGAAGAATATAATCAATAACTCAATTAAATTGTTTTTATTGAAGTTATTATTCCTAAATGAAGAAATTAAACTTTAAACTTCTTTTTGAGTCTGAAGTTGATGTAGTTAAATCCTCCTCTAAAAACTCTTTTAAGCTCAATCCAATCTAAATTAGTTAAAAATGTTTTAAAGATATATGTGAATGAAAAATAGTATTTACTCATTAAATTATCCCGAATTTTCTCAATTTCTTGATGGTTTGCATAAGGGCAATCGACTAAGCAATCTAAATACCCATCTTTATTCAACCATTTAGAGTAATCTTCAGTTATCAGATAATGGTTATCTTTTACCCAACTGTAAAATTCAGTTCCTGGAAATGGAACAGCCTGTTGGAAAAAACACATATCAGGATATACCTTCTTTGCAAATTCATAGGTTTCATTAATTGTATCTAAGTTATCGCCTTTTAAACCAATCATAAAACAACCGAATACCTTAATTTTCAATTTTTTAGTGTTTTTTGCAAATTCAAGAGATTGTTCCAAGCTTATTCCTTTTTTTGTTTCATCTAAAACTTTTTGAGAACCAGATTCATAACCCACCACCAACAATCTACAGCCAGCCTCCTTCATTTTTTTCATTGTACTAAATGGAAGATCTACTCTTGTGTTACAAGACCATACAGGTTTCAATCCTCTTCTGATTATTTCATCACAAATATCTTCTACTCTTTTTTTATCCACTGTAAATGTGTCATCTTCAATAAATATTTCCTTTATTTCTTTCATATTGTTACAAATATATTCTATTTCATCAACAAAGTTTGATGGACTTCTTGCTCTAAATAATCTATTTCCCATCGTTGATGGATAAGAACAGAAATTACATTGATTTGGACATCCTCTTGCACTGACTATTTGAACCATTGGTTTTTGAGCAAATGCATAGCTATAGTCTTCAACATTTAAGAATTGTTGATAAATCTTGGAAACCATTGGTAATTCATCTAAATTTTCTATGGTGGGGGCATCATCATTGTGAATAATCTTTCCTTCATCATCTTTATATGAGACACCTTTAACTCTGGAGATATCTTGGCTAAATAGAATTTCAGGAACAGTATAATCGTATTCTTTTCGAACTACATAAGATACAGCCTCACATTTACTTAAAACATCTTCTGGTAAAACTGTTGCATGTGTTCCACCTACTATTATTTTAATTTTAGGAAAGTTTTTCTTGATTTGGTTCAATGTTTGATAGTCATACAAACAAGTAGGTGTTGTTGTTTCACATACTATATAATCAGGATCATAATTTGAGATTTCTCTTAATGTATCTTCAAGGTTATATTTACTTGTTATACAATCCACTAAGTTTGTTTCAATATTCTTTGATTGACATACACCAGCAACATAGGATAAGTAGTAGGGATAATATAAAGTTCCAGATTTTGTCTTTTCAGGCCATCTACTTGACCGACTGATTTCAAATTTATATGGCAAGTTTAAAAATAGAATTTTCATTAAATGTGCCCCATAATTTTAAATTATTAGTTTAAATTATTATATGGTCTTAAGTTATTCGCTTTAAAAATTTTATATTATAATCTAATGTATTTATAAAATCTAATTTTGTATTATATGATTTTGAATAATTTTTTAAGTAATTGACTTTTTAAATATACTTCTTAAGTATATAATATTGTTTTATTTTTAAATTTTTTGTTTAATTGAATAAAGATATTTTTTAATATAATTAATTTTATAATTATTTAATAAGGAAATAAATTATTTTTAATTAATATTTTTAAACAGAGAATAAATTTTTCTATAGTAAGTTTGGTAATATTCTTAAAAAATAAATTTCTTTAAATTAGTATTAATCTATTGAATATTATTTATTACATAAAATATATGATATTATTATTCAATTTTTTAAAATAATTAATTTTTTCTTATTAAACGAAGAATTAATTCTTCTAAGTTGAAAATAAATCTTCAATAATTAAAGAAAAACTTCGTTTTTCTAACTTATAAAATTAAAAATTTTATAATTGAAAAATAAAGAAAATCAAGATCTTCTAACTCTTTAAATCTCTGATTTAAAGAATAAAAAGATCATCGATGATAAATTTATTGATAATTGAAGAAAATAACGGAGACTTCGTCTCCTAAGTTTCTCATTTCATTCGAAACCAAAGATTTTCTAACTCTTCAAATCTTCGATTTAAAAAATTTAAAAACTTTACCAAAATGACTATAATTGAAAATAAATCTTCAACAATAAAAAATTAGAGGATGTATAACAACTCAAGTTTTTAAAAAATTGGTTTTCTATTTTCAATTTAAAGAATTTTTCTATCTAATTTTTCATGTGAAAATATTGTTAGAGAGACTCATCATATAAAAAAATTCATTAATTAAAAAATTCATAATTGAATTATATATCAATGAATATAATAACCTTTTTGTTGTGTACTACTATTTTTATAGGTAATATATTATGTTCATTTTGAACACATTTTAATCAACTTTCTTGCTGTGAGTCAAGTTCTGGTTTATCAGCTTCTAAATCAGCTATTGATGATGTAAATCTGCATTTTGGAAAGTTTGAACAGCCAACGAATTCTCCATATCTTCCAGATCTCTTTATCAGCTCATCACCACATTCAGGACACTTACCAACAACTTCGGGAATATGACTTACATTAGGTTTTCCACACTTAGGATCTAAACAAAATCTTTTAACTGGCCTACCATAAGAAATCATAGGTAGATCACATTTTTCACATTTAGATTTTAAAACATTAGCTCCACGAGGTAAAGGATAAGCTATTTTACAATCTGGGAAGCTGGAACAACCAACAAATGTGCTTTTATTTCTTGGAGAGTATTTTATCACTAAATCTCCTCCACAACTGCACTTTCCAACTATTCTACTTTGTTGGTATGCACTATAAAGTCCATTACCAATTTCCTTTTCGTTTTTCTCAATATCTTTTAGAATAGAGAGAACTTCATTTTTTGCATTATCGATAACTTTATCCTTGCTTGTTTTTTCATTCATTATTTTGTCTAAATCTTTTTCAAATGTTCGTGTTAATTCTTCACTGGTTATATTTGAACTATACTCTTTAAGTGTATCGATTATGTTCTCTCCAAGTTGATTAACCTCAATTTTTTTACCTGAAATATATTCTCTATCATAAAGTTTAGCAATAATATCTGCACGTGTTGCTTTGGTCCCTAATTCTCTTTTTTCGAGTTCTTTAACAAGAGAAGCTTCATTATATCTTCCAGGAGGTTTAGTTTCTTTTTGTTCAGACTTTATTTTCTTAACCTTAATTTTGTCTCCTTTTTTAATATCTGGAAACTCATCGTTTTCAATTTTAGAATAAGGATAATGTTCTAACCAACCTAAAAACGATGTTCTTTTTCTTTTAAATGTAAAATCTTCGCCACCAATATCTAAATTAGTTTTCACACTTTCTATTTCAGCACTCTCTGCAAAAATGCTGATGAACCTGTAAACGATTAGGTTGTATATTTTAAGTTCATCTTTATCTAATTTCGTTGGTAGAATTCCTGTTGGGTGAATTGCAGGGTGAGCAGCATCAGTTTTTTTGCCTTCATTAGGTTTTAATTTTTCAGGTAATTTAGAGACATGTTTTTTATATTCCGCATTTTTAGAAAGTTGTTTAAGTATATCTGGTAAATCCAATGCTTCTGGAAGTTTTTGTGATGATGTCCGAGGATAAGAAGTGAATCCTTCAGTATAGAGTTTTTGAGCAGCCACTTGTGTTCTTTTGGGACTAAAACCAAATGCACTATAAGCTTCAGATTGTAATCCTCCTAAGTTAAATGGCACAGGTGGACTCTTTTTTGCTTTTGTTTTTTTCACATTAGTAACAGTAGCAATACTATCTTTCTTGGAATTATTAAATATTTCTTCTGCATGTTTTTTATCAAATATTTTTCCTTTAGAGTAGTCTGCTATAATATCTTGGTCTAATAGAGCTCTTATTAACCAGTATGGTTCAGGAATGAACTTTTGAATCTCCTTTTCCCTATCAACCAAAATAGATAAAGTAGGGGTTTGAACTCTTCCAGCAGATAGTGTTAAATATCTTGATTTAACCTTACGGACAGACTGCATCAGTGCTTTCGAGATGTTAACTCCAAATATAAAATCTAAGACATGCCTTGCTATTCCACTGTTAACTTGATTAATATCTAACTCTATCATATTTTCATAGCTTTCTTTAATATCTTTCTTTGTTAAAGTAGAGAACTTCATACGATGGACTTTATTAAGAGCATCATCACCACAGGCATACTTAAGAGCATTAAATCCAATTAAAGTACCTTCAATATCATAATCACAGGCGTGAATATATTTATCTGCACCTTTTGAAAACTTTTCAATAGCTTTAATATAGTCTTTGACATAATTTTTGTTTTTATCAGTATCATACAAAGGAGCCCATTTTAAATCAAATAAAACTTTTTCTCTGGGATTTTTAGGAGTTAATGAGTAAAGATGCCCAACAGCTGTTAAGATTATTGTTTTTTTATCGTTTTCTTCAATTTCCCAGTAGTTCACTTTTTTATTATACTTTACCTTTTTTGCTTTAGATGATAAAGCTTTAGCTATTTTCTCTGATGAACTTGGCTTTTCGCAAATAATCACTTCTTCCATTTACACCACATATTTTGCGAATAATATAAAATAAATAATATAAGATATTAAGTCATATTTAAAAATTAAAATAAATTAAGATTAAATTAAAATATTAATTTTTTTACTATTAAATTAATTTATAGATAATATTATAAATTAAAATTATAAAAAATTAATTTGATATATCAAAATCATTTGATATAATAAAATCATTTATTATTATAACAAAACTATGAAATAGGAAAATAATTTGGAATATAATAAGAGAATAATAAATGAATAATTAATTTTTTATCATGTATAAAAATTAAAAAAGATCATATATTAAAAAATCCATAAGCTTCACTACAATTGGCACAGATTGGATATTTACCATAATGATAATGGCTACAATCATCTTTTCCAATGTCAAATTCTTGATTACAGAGATAACAAACTTCTATATGACATTTATTCTTTTTATCATGTTCATTTTTCATTTAATCTACTTGTATAATCGTTGAATTGAATGATACGGATTTTTATTTAATACTAACACTATTATATGAAACTCTATATCTAAGTTTACATGTAAATAAACTTTTATAAAAGGTTAACCTTAAAGATTAACCAATATTATGTCTCTGTAGGAGTAAAAGCTCATCAGTACTAAGTTTTTTACCTTTTTTAAATCTTTCAAATATATTTTCGGCTTTTTCTTTTTCTTCTTTTGCCTGTTTAGCATCTGAATCCTTGTTAACACTTTTCCTCTTCCCACGGAAACTATTTAATTTGCTGTTGATAACATGAATTTCGCTTAAAACATTTTTAAAATCTTCGTGTTTGGATGAAGCATCATTTCTTGATTTAATGAAAGACTCGTGTGCTTCATCTGCTTTATTCCTAATTTCATTAGTTTTTTTGAAACAATCAACCATTTTATCATGGAATTCTTGAGCATTTTCAGATAACTCCACAACCTTTGCATGATATTCTTCAGATTCTTTTCTAAGTTTATCAGCAACGGCTTTAATTTTCGCATCTTCTTTGAATTCATTGACTTGTTTTCTTAAATCATTGGCTTTATTGACAAGTTGATTTTCTTTTTTAATATCTAAAACATTGGTTTCAATAATTTTATCTATTTTTTCTATCTCTTTTTCAATATTTAATATGTCTTTCTTACCAGAAGAGAATTCAAGCTTTTTAATCTCATTATTTGTTTTGTTACGAAGTTGTTTATGTTTTTCAACTTCTTCATTTATTTTGTTTCGTTCACTTTTAAATTTTGAAGCTAATTTAAGATTCTCCTTTAAACTATCGTTAAGTTCATCTCTAAGTAATCTTTGTTCTTTAGATATTCTGTTAAATTCATCTCTTGCATCAGCTATTTCAAGTATTAAACGCTCATGCTCATTTTTCTGATCCATAACTTCTAAAAATCCATTCGCTGGAACAAAATCTGTTTTAGGGAGCTTTTTTCTTTTCTTTTTGGATTTTTTCTTAGATTTAGCATCATTCTCAGTATTTTCCTTATTAGCAGATTTTTCACCATCGATATTTTCAGATCCTTCATCAGGAAGTTTAGATACATTAACAGATTTTTCTTCAATAATACTCTCTTTAGATTCTTTTTCCAGTTTTTCTTCAGGCTTTTCCTCTGATTTTTCTTTATCTTCAAAGGTTTTTGACTTTATGATCTCTAAAACTTTGGTTAAATCTTTATCTTCAACAACAATATCTGCTATTTCTTTAACTGATGGTTTTGCATTAAAAGCTATACTTAATCCACTTGATTCAAGCATAGATATATCATTTGCTCCATCACCAATAGCTACACATTCTTCTAACAAGATATTATTTTCATTTATAAGATTTTTTAGAACATCTGCTTTACTGTCTTTCACTAATGGTCCTGTAACTTCACCAGTCAACTTGCCATCATCTTCAACTAAAGTATTTGTGAATAAAAAATCAACATTGAGTTTTTCTTTTAAAGGATTTGCTATTAAATCAAAACTACCACTAATAATAGCTATTAAATATCCTTCATCCTTTAAATTTTTTATTGTTTCTTCGGCTCCTTTCATGAGTTTCATATCTTCAGCAAGCTTTTTGATGTCTTTTACAGATGCTCCAGTTAGAAGTTTGACTCTTTCTTTTATAGAAGTTTCAAAGTCTAAATCACCATTCATGGCTTTTTCAGTAATTCCCACAATTTTATCTTGAACATTAACTAATTTTCCTATTTCATCTATGGCTTCACCATCAATAATAACATTATCTAAATCAAATACTACAAGTTTAATCAAACATATCACCAATTATATTAATTTTAATCGCCTAAGCTCTACTTGTGTTTTCTCTACACCTACTTTAGCATCATCAAAGGTTTTAGCCCCAGTGCAAACAACCTTACCTGAGCCAAATAATAATAAAACAACTTTAGGATCAGTGACTCTAAAAACTAAACCTGGGAATTGTTCAGGTTCATACTCTGTATTTTCTACTTCTAAAGCGATTATTTCTAAATTTAATGTCACACCTAAGTTAGCAGATGCAACAATATTCTGTATTTTTATATCAAATTCTGTAGGGATATCTTCATCCATAACCCTCATTAAATCCACAGTTTCATTAATAGCTATTTTAGAATCTTTTATAGATTTAGCACCAGTGCACACCAATTTTCCAGAGCTGAAAATTAAATGTGCTGTTTTAGGTTCTGGTAACTTGAAAACTAATCCTGGAAATTGTGCACTATTAAAAGTTACGCCTTCAAGATTTTTAGAAACCTCATCTAAATCTATTTTAACTTCTTTTTCTTCCCCTTTTTTGTCTATCACGGTTTTAGATGCCATATCTTTCCCGAAGTTGGCAGAAGAAACAATATTTTCAATTTGAATATTACTTTTAGTCAATTTAAAACCTCGCAACTAAATATTTAAAAAAAATAAGTTAAAAGAATTGTTATATATTATTTTGCTTAATTTTATTAACATTATATATTTTTCATTAAATTTTTAAAAAAGTTTAAGATTAAAGAATAATTTTTAATAAAGATTTTTAAGTAAATCTTATAAAAAGTTTGAAGAAATGCTATATTAATAACATCATATTATTTTAATATTATAAATAATATATAATAAACTACTTAATTAAATAAAATATTGTATTAGTATAATAAGCCTATTTAAAACTTAAATTTATTAAAATTAAATGTTTAATAGTTAATTACTAATCAAGGTATTAATTAAAGATTATATGGGTTTATAAGACTAATTATAATCATTTTATCAATAAAAAAAAAGTTGTATAATCTATTAAAATAAGTTTAAAACATGTTATTAAGATAATTGTATAAATAGTTATAATAAATTTCTACATTCATATATATAATACTTTCGTATGAGAATATTAATTTATATTTTTAATATGTTAAGTATGTTATATTTTCGATTTATTAATACTATATAGTAAATGTGAATCATATAAAGATTATATACTCAATTAATAATTATTTTAAAGATTAAATTATTTAAAGATAAGATTATTCTAAAAATAAGACTACTCTAAAGATTAAGAATTTCAAGATAGGACTACTCTAAAGAAAAGACTATTTCGAAGATTATGGGAATAAATCAATTGGTGATGAATTTGATTGAAGTAGAAGTTAAATCAAAAGTAAAAGAATTTGAAACCATTAGAAAAAGATTAGAAGAAATTAAAATAGATAAAATCAGTGAAGAAATTCAAGAAGATATTTACTTAGAACGGTATGATATTGAGTTTGCTAAAAATGATAAAGCTTTTAGAATAAGAAAAATTACTAAAGAAAATGGTAACAATACTGTTATTACATATAAAGGACCTAAAATCGATGAAATTTCTAAAACAAGAGAGGAAATTGAGATAGCTGTTGAAGATGGAGATAAAATCTTAAAGATTTTCGAGAAATTAGGTTTCTATAAAGGAGGATTTGTTAAAAAAACAAGGGAAATTTACAAGTTTGATGAATTTATAATAAGTTTGGATGATGTAGAAGGTTTAGATCCATACATTGAAATAGAAGTTGACTTAGAAGACGATTCAAATTATCAAGAGTCTATAACCCAAATTTATGAAATTTTCAATAAATTGAATATAGACTCTTGTTTTGAAAGAACTTCATACTTAGAGTTATTACAATTAAAAAAATAAAAAATCAGATAATGAAAAATAGATATTAGTATTCAACTTATTTATTAATCAAATATCTTTCTCTGAAGGTATTTAGTTTTCACATGTTTCATAAATCTATGATGAGTATATTTTCTTTTACTAACCAATTCAGGTATTTAAATGCTAAAGGCTTCATTTTTTTGCCTTGATTTACAATATGCTTGTCTACTAACAAGTTGATACTGTCCTTAGGCAGGCTCATCGATTTAGCAGGATTTACAATATGCTTGTCTACTAACAAGTTGAATACCCTCATTTTGAGCATATCTATCTAATTCAACACTTGTATTATCTTTTCCACGAGAAAAGCATGAAAATAGATTATATCTTTAAAATTCATGTATTTATTGCGTTTGAAGGATTTAAAATCTGTTTTACTCGGTTCTAGGAATTTCATGATTTTAAATAAATTGCAAGTTTTTTTTTATGAATTATGTTTAATTTTTTTATGAAATATATTTAACAAGATTTCTTAATTTGATGACATTTATTTTTTTACAATTATTCTAAATAAACGGAGAGTGATGGAACAACATTTATTTCCTATGTTTTCCACCTCTCTATGTTTTCCACCTCTTTCGAAACCAAAGATTATCCTAAATTCATATTGCCATGTCAGAACTTAGGTGGAAATATAATTATACTAATAATTGAGAGATTTTTATTTTCGGTGGCTTTGTGCAAGTCTAATTGTTTTTTCAATTTTCATATGAAATTAAATTAAAGTATTGCATTTTTTTATATAATTTTAATGTTTTGAAATAGTAAATAGCTGTTTAAAACACCATGTTTTTTTTCATCGGCTTTTTATCATGATATTTTAAATATTTGAATAGGAATAAATTAAAAACATAAAAGAGTAAAGTATTTATATGGGTTGTGCATAACCATATAAATAAAGTCATGATTTTGAGGTTTGCACAAAACTTCAAAAAAAGAAGCATCTTGAATGTTTTCCAGACCAATTTAAGTAAAGGAGGTGAACAGTATGAAACCTATAATGACTGAAGTACAATATTGTGGCTATCCCACTCTGAACACTTATTCACATCCTTAGTATGAAGCCTATAATGACTGAAGTACAATATTGTGGGTTATTTGATTTATATGGTGTAACATAACCCATCCAAGGAAAAAAATTTGATAAATCGTTTTATGAATGGTAATATTTAGGTTTAATTTTCTTTTTTTTTGATAGTTGGATAGTGTAAATATATCATATATCCATTATACTACTTTTTTTATGTGAAATTGTATTGTGAGACAATTTTATAGTTTATGACACATTTTCTTAGCAATTACAGTCTTTTTGGCAATGCAGTCAACTTAACGATTTTGTTTGAATTGAGTTATATATTTTTTCATGATTTGAGGTTGTAAATTTTTGTGGAGTTTTTTCAATTTTTCATGGTTTCTTTAATTCAAAATTTTTTTATTTTGAATTTAGAAAATTTTTTATTTTCGTTTATATAAAAGATGAATTTTCATG
>JAITGU010000099.1 GCA_031280375.1 Candidatus Methanovirga procula
ATATAATTTTTTATCTTTTTTTATAATTATTGAGTCTGCCTAACAATTCTGACTCACAACAAAAATTTAATCTATCAATTTTTATTGAAAATTATTTAAATTATTTTAAATATTTAAAATATTTAAAAATTGTTCACCTAAGTATTTATATGGGTTGAACAAAAATAATTGTTGGACGATCTCATAAGTTAGAAAATCTTTAATTTCGAACAAAGCGAGAAATTTAGGACAGAATTTTCGTTTATTTCGAGCAGAGCGAGAAATTTAGGGAATGAAATTCCCGTTGTTCCGAACAAACTGAGGAACTTAGAAAACGGAGTTTTCTTTATTTTCGTTTATATAAAACAGGAATTTTCATGAAAAACTCCACACTTTTTTACAGTTTCATTATTCAATTAAGTATTTATATAGGTTGAACAAAAATATTGTTGGACAGCCTCAGATATTTTTAAAAATAAAAAATGTTTGAAATTGTTATCAATTGAACTTATTTTACACAAATTAATAGAATATTTTCTTATTCAAATTCTGTTAAAAGACAAATAAGATATAGGATTATAATTATTTTTAAAAAATAGTCGCTACGATCTTTAATTATTATAAACTTTGATGTTAAATATATATGAACATATTAAAAAGTAAATTGATATAAAAATAAGAACTAATACATTTCTTTCAAGTTTTAATGGCTGTTTTATCATTATTCCAAGGTTTAAAAGCTAAATCAACATATATTATAGCTTCATTTTCGTCACCTATACCATAATATTCTGGCATCTGTTTAGGAATTTTCTTTTTATTAATTAAATATGGAACGACATATTTATTTGAGTCAACAGCTTTATGATAGAGAGTTTTAATTAATTTTTTCTCTTGTTTAGTTTTTATAGAAAGTAGTAATTTAGAGAATTCCCATGTAGCACTATCTTCTTCATCATAGAATTCTAATAATTTTATAACTTCATTTAGTCTGTTGAGTTCCAATAATCTATTAATTAAAACATATCTGATTCCTTGATTGACACCAGGGTTAAGTTCCAACATATATTTTAGTTGATCAACTGACTTTTCTGTTTCTCCATCATCCCATAATAACATTGAATACTTTAATAAATGTGACATGAAAGGACGAGTTTCAAGTAATGACCAAAAATTCCCTTTATGTTCTTTAAAATATTCTTTACCCTTAGTGGAACGAAATAGATCAATGGCTTTTTCGTAATCATCAATTGTTTCTAAAGGATTGTTTTCATCTATTACATAATCATCAAATAAATCTATATCCTCATTCAAATCAATATTTAAACTAATTTTATTGCCAAAAATGGATTTTAAACATTCTTCTACATATTTTTTGGGCATAGGAGTTCTAAGAATGTCGATAAAATTGTTTAAGTCATAATTATCAATTTCGTCCATTTCTTTCAACGATGAAATTCTTTAATTCGTTTATATATTCTTCTTCATCCATCTCCAGATTTTCTGCAATTAAGTTGGCTGGTGTTACATTATTTTCTTCAAAATTCATTAATTCAGATTTAGGAATGATCAACCCATCTTCTGTAATGACCATATCTCTCAGTGGATTATTTTCAAGCATCCGATTAGTAGAAAATTCTTTATCGTGGTGACCTAAGTTGACTGTGTCCCTAATTTTCTTTGCTTTTGTTGAGACTGTGGACTTTTTCGTGTTAAAATAGTCGCATATATCATCAGGAGTCAAATAAGGTTCAAAAGACTTATCAAATAAGAAATTTATCTGGCCAAGTGCATATATAACAGCACTAGCCCAGATTTCAAGATTTCCTCTTTTAAATGGAACATCATGCTTTCTCCCCAATTTTTTCACGAGTTTGTTAGAGAGTTCTTTATATTCATCATCAATATATTCTTCAGCGAAAGTTTCTACCATTTCTAACAGCTGTTTTTCTTTATTTTTAGTTTTTTCATCAGACATTTTATCACTTAAATTAGAGTTTAATATTAGATAAATTAACTGTTAATTACTTCAACGGTTAAAATTCGATCTATGATTAAAATTCAATGATTTTAACCTTTTCCAGAATTTTTAATTTTGAATATTGATCTGGAATTTATTTTTTCATGTTCAATTATTAATTTTATAAATAGATTAGGATTAACTAACTTTTTTTTCTAAAATAGCTTTAAGTTGATTGAAATCAGGTTCAATTTCAATTGGTTTTGCTGAAGCTTTAATAGCTACATCAGGATCTTTAAGTATGTGCCCTGTAACAACAGCAACGACTCTTTCACCTTTATCAACAACACCTTTATCGACTAATTTTTTAAGACCAGCAATTGATGATGCTGAAGCAGGCTCAACACCAATTCCTTCGACTCTTGCAAGTAGTTTTTGAGCATCTAATATTTCTTCATCTGTCACTGAGTCGACATATCCGTCTGAATCGTATATTGCTCTAAGGGCCTTAATGTGACTAACAGGATTACCTATTCTGATAGCTGTTGCCACAGTTTCAGGATTTTCAACAGGATTTATACTATAAGATTTATTTTTAAAGGCTTCAACAATAGGAGCAGCTCCTTCTGCCTGAATACCAGTCATAATAGGTTTTTCATCAATATAATCAGCATTATAAAATTCAGTGATTCCTTTCCAAATAGCCGATATATTTCCAGCATTTCCAATAGGTAGTATAATCCTGTCTGGGGATTTCCATCCTAATTCATCAACAATTTCGAAGCCTATGGATTTTTGCCCTTCTAATCTAAATGGGTTAATGGAATTGAGAAGATAAATATATTTTTCATTTGCCAATCTTGTGGCTGATTCAAGTGCTTGATCAAAGTTTCCATTAATGGATAAGACTTCACTACCATAGAACATCGCCTGGGCTAATTTTCCAAGAGCAACTTTGCCTGCAGGTAAAAGTACTATTGATCTTAAACCTCCACGAGCAGCATATGCGGCAAGAGATGCTGATGTATTGCCAGTTGATGCACAACCGACTGTGTCAACACCAAGTTCAACAGCTTTAGTAACTCCAACACTCATTCCTCTGTCTTTAAAACTGCCTGTTGGATTTGAACCTTCTACTTTAACATAAAGATCAATACCTAATTCTTTTCCAAGTTTATCACATCTACAAAATGGTGTTCCCCCTTCATCTAATGAAACAACATTGGAGTAGTCAACTGGTATAAATTCCTTATATTTCCAAAGTCCTAATTTTCTTCCATCAAAAATATCTTTTGAAATGTTATTCTCAATTTCAACCTCTAAAACAGAGCCACATTTCTCACAAATGTAAACTATTTCATTATCATCATATGTTTGATCACATGACACACACTTTATCATTAAAATCACTATAAACAATAATTTGATTAAATTAAGTATTAATACATTACGATCTTATTCAATTAACAATTCTTTAAATATTTAGATATTGTATCTATTTAAGGTTTAATTAATATATATTTTCATGTTGAAAAATATTAAAATTGTGTTTCTATTGTTTTATGTGTGTTTGAATCTTCAAATCAAATAAATTTAAAATATTTATAGGCTTTATTAAATTATCATGCTATATTGTTTTATCTGAATTCTTAATATACATCATTTTAAATTTTTGAAGAGGTTTTTATATCTTTAATTTTAATTTTAAGGATTTTTAATAAATAATATTTACAAAATACACACAATTATATAATTAACAAAATTTAAATTCAAATCAAAATTAAAATGGTTAATTAATATTAAGGAATTTATAATAGTTAGTAATGATTTACTAAATAATATAATAAATTAGACAATCAATGATCATAGATAATTAATAATCAATAGGATGAAAAAATGATTGAATCGTATGAAAAAGCAGGAAAAATTGTTTCAAAAGTTAGAAATGAAGCATCTGGATTAATAAAAGATGGTTTAGCTATTATAAAATTAGTTGAATTTGTTGAAAGTGAAATAATTAAAGAAGGTGCTGGAATAGCTTTTCCATGTAATGTTTCTGTAAACGAGATAACAGCTCATTATACATCTCCACCAAACGATGAAAATATTATAAAGGGAGGAGATTTAGTTAAATTAGATTTGGGAGCTGAAATTAATGGTTATATAGCTGACTCTGCAATTACAATAATGACAAAAGGAGGCAATGACTTAAATGATGATGAAATAAATAAAAATGAAGATTTAATAGGTGCATCTGATGCTGCTTTAGAGGCAGCCATTAGTGCAGTTAAAGCAGGAGTTGAAGTTAGTAAAATTGGTGGTGAGGTTGAGAAAGTAATCACTAATTTAGGTTTTAATCCTATTCGAAATCTTACAGGCCATAGCTTAGAACAGTGGAATTTACATTCTGGATTGTCAATACCTAACTTTGAAGATAATCGACCTGGAATATTGGAAGAAGGTGATGTTTTAGCTATTGAACCTTTTGTTACAGATGGTGTGGGTTATGTTGTTGATATACCTAAAGTGAATATATTTAAATTTTTGAAAATCAGACCTTTCAGACTTCCATATACAAAAAAAGTTTTAAACCATATTAAAGGGAATTATCCATATTTACCATTTTCATTCCGATGGTTAACAGATGAATTTAGTGTTAATAGACTTAATTCAACCATGAAAGAGTTGGTAGATTCAATGGCAATTTATCCATACTATACATTACGAGAAAAAAGTGGTGCATGGGTATCACAAAAAGAACACACTGTTATTGTAGAGAAAGAAGGCTGCTATATCACCACTAAATAACAAATTGAAATACCAGAATTTCAATTTTTTTTATAATTTATATCATTTTTATATGAAACATTTGAATTTAACTTGTTTAAATGAATTGATTAGTATTAGGTCTATTTTTTTATTTTTTCCATCTTAGAGTAAAAATTAATGTTGTAGATAAAATAAATAGAGATAAGAATGGAATAGAAGTGTTACTTAATCCAGTATTTACGACTTGTTCTGAAGTCGGCATTAACATGCCACCCATTGAATTTTCTACAGTGTCATAATTATCAACTTCATTAGTTGTTACTGCAGATACATTTAATATACCTTTACAAGTAATAGATTGGTTGTCTAAATAGCTGACAATTATATCATAAGTTCCAGGACTTTGTTTAATAGGGTATAAAACTTTGACTAATCCATTGATAGTAGTTCCATTAAGTTGACAGTCCCCAACATTAAAAATAACACTTTTATTATCTACTCCGTTATCATCTCTATCGGTTAAATTAGCTATTAGCTCAACAGTTTCACCAGTGCCTCCAGTTTTATTTAAAGTTGTTATTTTTGCTGGTGGAAAAGCACCAATCTTTAAAACAGCCCAAGCTGCCCAATTTTGCTGATTAATAAGATTATAATCTCTCTCAAAAGACCATTCATAAACACCAGGTTCTGTATCATACATACCACTTGTGCTGGTAGTATTATTAAGACTATTATAAATGGTTAATAGCTTATCCTTAATATTTATGCCTCTAATAGCTTGAAAATGACCAGGAAGATTTTGAAAAATGGCATATTGTCCAGTTCTATATAGTTCTGCAGCACCAGCAAGACCACCAATTTCATCAGTCCAAAACCAGCTTAAATGAACATTAGTCCCATACTCTTTATTCAAACAATCCAAACCTCGTTGAATCATTTTTGCATCAGCACCATATCCAGGCCTTGGCTTAACCAAATCTATTATAGTTCCTTCATCAACTAATATGCCAGTAATACCATAATATGCTAATTGTATAGCTTTGCAAGAACAATCATAAGGAAGTAATTGTTTTATAATCTCAGGATCATCTACAATGTGAGGTAAAGATACCCAATCATCATCAAGCGATAATTGAACATTATTATCTAAACCATAAACATGCTCTGTGACATTGAAGTGTATAACAACAATAAACAATAGAAGAATTAAGCTAATTTTAAATTTCATAATAGTGCTCTGTTTTATTTTTATCTATTATTGATAATATCCAATAACCATTATTTAGTTTTATCCCTTTGGTCCATCATTACGGGTGATATTATCACCATTCACCCAGAATAAAGGTGCTGAGACACCACCATAAATACGGATAGTACCATTTTCTGAAATACCATTCTTAAAACATAATACATAAGGACCAGAGTCAAGGTGTAAACGGGACTCGTAATTTTTAAATAATAAATCCATCACATTTGGATGAGTTTGTGAATATCCTGAACCAATCAACTCAGGATAAACAAACTCACTTTTAGGATAATCACTATTTGATGTTGCAAATGCTACAGTTATTAAAAATGATATACTAATTATTGTCACCAATATTTGTATTATACTACAATACTTTTTCATAATATTCCTCCTAAGAGAGTTTCTATTAACCTATAAAAAATAGCATATTTTGATAAGATTTATAAATATATGAAACTCCATATTAACCTAATGTGGTAGTAAGTATATAAAGGTGTCGGTCACATCTAAGGTGTCGATTATTCACACCC
>JAITGU010000109.1 GCA_031280375.1 Candidatus Methanovirga procula
TATTATGGGTAATAATAGTGGTGGTGATGTGGTTATTGATGCTCAAAATAATGGTAGAATATTCAATATATCTAATAGTAATGTTAATATATCTGGATTAAAAATACAAAACACCAACATTGCTGATAATGGTGGTGCTGATAATGGTGGTGCAATATACTATAATCCTGGTAGTAGTGGTAGTGTGAGTGGTTGTAATTTCACCAACACCACAGCAAGTAGGAGTGGTGGTGGAGTCTACATAAGTAATAGTGGTAGTGTGAGTGCTTGTAATTATGGAGGCATATAAAATATGTTTAAAAAGATTTTAAGTTTAGTGTTAATAGCTATTTTAGCTATTAGCAGTGTAGGAAGTGTTACTGGCAGTGATAAGTTCCTTACTGTGTATGCAAAGACACAGGATAATAATGGTGATGGATCATTATTATTTTATAATACGAATGATGATTATATTGCTCAGCTTCCTATTAATAAGGGTGAAACTGTTACAGTTAATTTAACTCAGTTTCCAGGTGTGGATCATATTGATTTTCAGAGTGTAGGTAGACATATGTGTTATAATGCCAATTTGCATTTTATTGATCGATATATGAACTTACCATGCTGGGAGAATGTAACCAATATACATGTTTCTGTGAATTTTTACAAGAAAGCATGTTATGATAATAAGATGATTATTAAAGAAGGTTGGTTCAAACATGGTGGTTTCCAGAGTGGTGAAGAGAGATATTTTGATCCTACTCAAAATGCTTTATTCGATTGTAGATACCCTGTATTAGAACAATATTGGAATAATTATCCTTAATTTCTTTTTTTTTAGGTATTTTGGCACTGGATTCAAAAATAGAAGTGATCCAGTGCTTAAATATTTAACAAAGAATTTTGGAGGAAATATAATATGTTAAATAAAAAAAATTTAATTAAAATAATTGGTTTATTCATAACATTTGCAATGTTAATAACACCACTCCACGCGTTTAATGAGTTAGGGTTAGATTCTTTCACAACTGTTAAAGAGAACACCCATGACACCATTGCTCCTATGTATAATGAATTGGATGATTATAGAGATAGTTATGGGTGTGACACTCTTAAAGCTTTTAATAGTATGAATGCTTTAAATGATTATGTTAAAAACCGTAATGCAGAGGCTCAATTAACTAATAATTACGAGTTTGGTCTTGAATCCTATTTCAAATACCTTAATGATAGTGAATTAGATCAAATGATCGATTTAGTGGAGGCAGAGCGTAATTATGATGATAACTTCATTACAACCATTAAAAGATTAAGTAATGACATTAAATCAATGTATAGCTTTGATTATGTTATAGTAACAGCTGTTTTCGGTGGTTTAACTGCTGTTGGAGTTGCAATATGCTTTGCACACCCTCCTCTTGGTGCAGTTATCGTTGGCATTTGTACTGTTATTACGATGACTATGGGTATTGTGATTGGTGTGGCAAGTAGTAAGGTGTCTGATATGTCTGATGAGATTGCTATTGATAAGAATTTGCCCAATACAAACATTCTTATGTCCAGTTTAGCTAAAAAATTAGTTGCTGATAAGGAGTTAAGGAAATTGAATAAAGGTTTCGACCCTGATGCAGGTAATTATACTTGGAAGCCTTATGTTGGCCAATATTGGATTAATATTGTTAATAGTTTAGATATTAAATCAAGTTTTATTAGTTTAAGTGTTAATAACACTAATAGTTCTTTTAATAGTACTAATAACACTGTTAATGATACTAATAGTTCTGTTAATAACACTAATAGTTCTGTTGATGATATAAACATTATTAATAGTTCTGTTAATAATATTGTTAATAACATATCTATAAAAAATGTTTCAATAACTAATAAAGATGTTAAATTCAATCTAAAGGACACAGATTCAAGTAAAGCTTCAATGATGAGTGATAGGGTTCTTAAAGATATTAAAGGTACAAAACCAGTTTATAATAAGCCATATAAAAAGCATAAATGGTATCAGTTTTGGAAGCCTATAGCAAATGCAATTTATAAAATCTATTATAATGTTGTGTTAGTGCCTGTGCAATACGCTAAGAATACTATACCTGTTGGTAGTAGATTGTTAAAGGAGAATGCTCAGTTTTTATGAGATTTCTCCATATTTTTAATTTTTAATTTTTTTTTTGGAGGTTGTAAAAGTATAGGTTGTAAAAATATGTTAAAGAAAGTTTTTGGTTTAATGCTAATAGGTTTGTTAGCTATCAGTTGTATGGGAGTGTGTAATGCTGCCAGTGATAATATTAACATTCCTGATCCTTTGAATTTAATAAAATTTAAATCAGGGCACACTTGGACTAATAATGAGTTATATTATTATTTTAAATACAGTTATCATGTTAATACCACTAATCTGTATGAATATCTAATATTCAACGGATATAATAGTAATGGTTTGCATAATAACAGTACTGATTATTGGATTACACCAGCTGCAGGTAAATTTCTTGATGACTTAGGGGCTGATGAGTATTTACATGTTAAGATTGTTAATAATACCAGTTTAAATAATTCTTTAGAAAAATTCAATGTTTTTTATAAAAATAATTCAAATAAACCAAATTTCGATGCATTAATAGCTAATGAATCCTATAAGAATGGTAGTTTAATAGTTTATAATGTGCCTAATTTTAAAGTTGAAGGTGTTAAGCCTGGACCGGATCCTTTGCCTGAATTGAATGTAACTATACCCCCATTAACTTTTGGTGATTTCCCGTCTTTTAACATCCCCTCTTTCAGTATCCCTTATTTAACTGTTCCGTCAGCTTATAATTTGGATAATGGTGGCTTGAGTAATCCTGGCTTGAGTAATCCTAATAATGCTATTACTCCATCAATTAACAGTACTGTTCCGGATTTAAGCAAATTCGTGGCTAAATTGATTGAGGATAATGTTGGATTGTTCTTATTTTTAATGATTCTTTTTATTATAAGTATTTTAATTATTAAAGCAATATTCGAGTTTTTAATTAGAAAGATCTTTAAATATGTTAAAAAACTAATAAAAAAAGGAGGTTGATTAATTATGCATTGGAAATACACTTATTATTCATAATCATTATGTTATTTATTGGTTCAATAGCTGTGGGCTCTTCTAATCCTTATTCATGGGATCATAAAGGATGTTTTGTTGATTGTCCAAAGAGCCAAGTGGCTTTAACCTTCCGATTAGAGGGTATGCAATTTGTTTTATTAAAAAATTATGATGGAATAAACTTTTTAGCTGGTGGATTAACAAAATTGAATGATGTAAGAATCAACGCTTTTATGTTCAAGGTCTTTAACCAGCGGCTGGGCTCTGAACTTTATCCTGACACATTTGAAACTGTAAGCATAGGAACATTTCAAGGGAGTTTTATAGATGATTGTGATAGATGGGTTAATGCACCTGTAACAGATGTTCATATAATTGATGAAAACATACCTGAGGAGGCCCAGTCTATGCTTATTAGACTGGGTAATGATTTATTTGACATCTTTGAAATTATGAATATACCAATTAGTCGAACCGCCGTAGAATTTAATGATATGGAAACTTCAGGGCTTGGTGCTAAATATGCAATGTCATCTCGTTGGTTTAATCCGTTTCAAAGAGGAGAGTTCATTAATACTTTTTGGGAGACTGTATTTAGCTATAGCCCGCCTTTAAGACCAGATTTCATTGCAACTGCATTTACACATAATTTTGATTTTAGTGATACTGTCACTCCATCTCATCATAATCAAGCTTTTGGTAGAGAATCAATTTTAGAAACTTATCAAGATATTCTTCAGCAAACTGGGTTAGAAATAATAACAAGCCATAATAGAGAAGGGAGTTTAAAAGCTTTTAACCTATTTGTTAATTTTCTGAAAGGTACTGGCAGTGTTAATTCACCAGAACAGCATGGTGGCATAGTTGGAGTGTTAGCAGGATATCCGTTAATTAGGGTTTTGTTTAATCCTGTAGCAGAGAATTATGATTATTCGAAGTTTAAAGAGTTTGGATTAGATTTGTACAGACAATATGTTGACTGGGGTAGAGATGCTGGTTTAGACGAGCAATTTCGTGGTTTTATTAGAACTGGATTATTAGTCGCTAACACTTATTTAAAAGAACATTTCTTGATTCATGATGAGGTTCATGAGCTTCTAACTGATGTTGGTTTTGATAAAATTTGTGAAAAATTAATTAATATGGATCTTGAAGTACCAATTATTGAAGAGATATCAGAACAAGGTTTTTTAGAAAGACCAATCGTTAATATTGAGCCTTCTATAAGTGAAACTGTTAAACCTGATTTTAATTCTAAGATGGGTAAGGTTTTCGTTGTTCAAAGTATTATTGATGGTGGTATTAAAATTGGTTCGGCTTTCACTCCAGGCTGGGATTGGACTGATAGTAGGGTTATTGACCCAAGCATTAATTTTAAAACATAGTGATGGATGGTGATTGAGTTTATGAATTGGAGATATACATATTATTTAGTGATGTTAATTATTTTTATTACTGCGAATATTTTAGGTTACAGTAATGCTAATAGATATGCTTGGAATATTAATGGTATTTGGATTGAATGCCCCGTGAATGAAATAGTGTGTTGTTGGAAGCAGAATGATATACAACTCATATTATTGAAAAGATATGAAGGTGGTTATAATTTTATTAAGAATTTACATCCTGAATTAGATAACGGTCCAGTTAAAGCTTTTATATTCCAGGTTTATAATATGCCACCAGGTTCAACAATTGAATCAGGAGTATTTGACACTGTGAGTATATTATCAGCTCAAGGTGGCTTTATGGATGATTTTGGTAGATTTAATAATGCACCTATCGAGGATTTACACATAATTGATGAAACATTGCCTGAAGAATTGCAGAATCGTTTAATGGGGCCAGGTGTTGATTTATATGATGTTTTAGAGATTAATGGTATGCCAGGTGTTGAAGATCTTAGAGTAAGAGATGGGCCTAGAAATTCTTTCTGGGGTGTTAGATATATTTTATTAACTCATTGGATGAGCCCTGTTCAAAGAACACAACTTATTAACGCGTTTTGGGAAGTTTTCTATAGTTTAGGCGATATTAAGGATATTAAGAATATAGTGGTCTCTAATTTTGATGCTCCATGGGGAGATGTCTATGACCGTGTTGTCTGTAATCATCCTGATCAAATATTAAAAGGTGCAACGGGGGTTTTACATGATTTTACAACCATTTTAATTCAAAATGGGTTTGATATTCTAACAAGGCATCGTCCAGAAGGAGTTGTAGGAGATTTAAATGTTTATAATTTATTCCGTCAATTTGTTGAAAACATACTTGGTCCTCAAAGAGAACAGCATGGTGGTGGTATAATGCTTCTAGTTGCTTCACCGTTTAGTATGGCTCTATCACAACCTCCTAGTTTATGTTGTTTTGATTTTAATAAATTTAAAAATTTTGCCATAGACATGTATGAACAATACATGTTATGGGGTAAGGATGCTGGTTTAGGTGAGCAGTTTCGTGGTTTTATTAGAAGTGGTGTGTTAATTGCTAATGCTCGTGCAGATCATCCTTTTCTCTCTGTTTCAGAGGTTCAAAGGCTTTTATCTGATGTTCATTTTGATGATACTTTTGATACATTGTTTTTTCATGATATTTGGGATAGATCTTTAAATGATGTTGAGGTGCCCGCTCTTGAAGAGGTGCCACAACAAGCCTTTTTAGAAAGACCCGTGCCTGAAATTGTTGTGCCTGAAGTGAATACGAATAATCCTTTGTTAAAACAGAGGCTGGGTACTCAGAAGGCTTTTGTTGCGATGATCCTTCTTGATACTGGTGCTAATATTGGTCGTGCTTTCACTCCAAGTTTTGATTGGACTGATAGTAGAATTATCGATCCAAGTATTAATTTTAAAACTTAAATTTCCTTTTATTTTTCTTTTTAGCTATTTTGGCACTGGATTCCAAAATACGAAGTAGAAGACGATTTAGTCGTCGGATTAGATTTAAACAAAGAAGAGATATTGGTGCTTTAAGCCTCAATCCATTAGGTATTGGTGAATAGTATGAAGCACCGTGTTAATCTTGGATTAATCATAATCTTTTTGATTATGAGTTTAAATATTGTTCCAGCTTTGAATTTAAATTTCAGAACTGGTGAAGATGTTGAATTTAGAAATAACACGGTTAATAATTCTTTTATTAAGGATATTAATGTTTGCAGGATCGATTATGGATATGATTTATATAACATGACCTTTAATCAAACCATGGATTACTTATTAAAAACCAGTCCACATGACCAAGCTCCTTACATTTTAATTGTTAACAACACTAATGCGAACAATTTATTCAATTGCACTTATAAGATTAGTGATAGGAGTGTGCCTGGTTTCCATGATCCTAAAGATAATTTCCTGGACTCTCCGTTAGATTCAGAGTTCTATAAAGGCACTCTGTTCTACACAGATAATGATTATGCATTGAACAGTAAATTCCTAACTAACTGCACAGCCGTTATCAACTTGTACGAGTGGGCTGTGTTTTTGAAATCTGTTAAAAACACCCAGTACTGGACCATGATACCTATGGTTGATGAACCATTAGAATTTCCATACACAGCAGGTGAAATTAACAGTGCTACACAAATTAATGAAATCTTTTCATTAATGAACACTGTAGATGCATGGGAAGAGCAAACCACCCTTGATTTGAACACTAAAATGAAGTATATGGGTGATGAATTCAATAAAATCGCTGTGCAGGATAATAAAGTGGGTGATGCACGAGGTGAAAGAAAAGGTCGTTATTGGAGTCCAGCCAGGCATTTTAAATATGAGTATGTGGATGATATTGGTTTAGCATACATGGACATGTATCTTCAAGACCAGAAATCAGGTCTTGATAAGATTAGAACTGATTTCAGCACTATTTTCTTAAATATGGATGCTATTGTGAATGCAATGGACTGGGTAGCAACAGGAATAGCCAGTGAATTTGGTTTGGACAAGCCTATGAAGTTCGCTACTCTGGCTGTTAAAACTTTAGAGTTAGAGTTCAAAATGTCTTATAATACATATGTTGATAATGTCTACCATCATATGGATCAAGAAACACAGGATATATGTTCTGAGAAGGAATATCGTTACCTGGTTAAATGTGAGGCTGAAAAACCTCATGAACCAACTCCTAAAGAGATTTCAACAAATAATAACAATTTAGATTATCAGATAAAACTGTTAAGGAAAAATCGTGTTCTCGAACATGATCGAATCTTTGATGTAAACGCTGCTGAAAACCTTATTGAACATGCTAATTCCACCATCCGATTTTATAATGATCAAATCCGTGAGTGGAATAGGTTTAATGAGAATCATGAGCATGATGCTTTGATCAATGAAGCAAAGAATAACAGAGATATACTTGCTACTTTAATCAGCAATAAAGATTTTGTTGTGAAAATGTGTGAGATGGAAAAATCTTTATACAGTTTTTATGATGCTGATATAGATGAGCAAATCGTGTTTCTTGAGAAAATGAAGTTCAAGGAGGCCTAAAACATGTTGAGTAATTGTAAAATTTTGGTTTTATTGTTTTTGGGTTTGTTTTTAATCCCGTTAGTGAGTAGTGGTAGTATTTATGTTAAAAACCCTGATTGTGATAATCATGGTGGCGGGGACAAGTATGATGAATGCACTTTAAAGGTTACTGAGTCTATAGCTGGTGTTACGGGCGATGTTGTTGATATCAAATTAACTGATACTTATTATCCGAAATATGTTTATTCTGGCCATTTTGGCAATTCAGCTAATCATATCTATGTTAATTACGAATTGTACCAGCGAAATAATTGGGGGTCTTCTAAAACCACGCGTATTAATTATGATTTTAATAATACTGATTATGGGACTGTTGATGAGCCTAAAGACATCTATATTAATATGAGAAGTTTTTTCACCTTCAAATTTTTGTACTATAGTTGTGATGGTGGTAGATGCGATTTTGAATTTAGGCCTTCAAGCCATCCTATAAATATAGGAGGTGAAATATGTGTTGAATCCTGTAATGACCGAAGAAAAAATGAGTTGTGAGTGTGGTTCAGCTACTTTAGCTGTGTATTTCACTCATCAAGAGTGGTAAAATATATTTTTTTGAAATAGAATAATGTTGATCGATTTTTGTGCGGTCTAAGAGAAGCATAGCTATCCTGGTTATGCTATCTCTCTTAATAATTTCCGATGTTGCTGCAAGTGTTTTTATGGACGATGGTAAAGTCTTTAGAAATATTGGTATTCAAGAGATTGAAAAAGAGAGCCAGAACATTAGTGATAATGTAGATAACAGCACAATCACCAGTACTATTGGTGATGAAGATAAAATAATAGAGAATGAAACGGTAGATGTTGAACCAGGCACGATAACAGTTTATTGCTACCCATCCAGTTACCTGGATTCTGATTATCCTTATCGTTTGTATAAGACTGTTTGGAATGCAAGTATTTTAAACATTTGTGAGTTGAATCCTAAAGATGTTTTTGAGAAAGAATGGACACGACGATCGGATGGTTGTGATTTCAGTTGTTTAACTGGTTTTGAGAAAGATCAGCATGGTTTTAGTATTAGTGATTTTTTAATTAAAATATATGTATTTTAACCATGCCCCCATCCTCTTAAATTTAAATAATGTTGTATTAATTATCATTAGTTCGTAAAGTGTTTTTGTATTTTTGTTATTTTAGTGTTTTTTGTTTTTAT
>JAITGU010000140.1 GCA_031280375.1 Candidatus Methanovirga procula
TATAAAATCACTGAAAATCCTTTGGATTACTGAAAATCCTTTGGATTTTCATAATTACAAAAATTGCAAAGCAATTTTTGGTAATTTTCATAATTACAAAAATCTTTGATTTTTGGTAACTGTGCAAAAACACACTTAAACGATTTTAATTGAAAATGTGAAATAGGCAAAATTTGAAAATATGGCTTATGACTTCCTCTGTTGGATAAAAAACAACAAATATATAAATAGATATAAGAATATAATAATGTGAAAAATAAAAGTCAGATAACTATAGAACTACACGGAAAAATACTTTATAAAGTGAGGTATAAAGTTAATTGGAGCATAGTTATAATTCCAGATAACATATTAATAGACAATTATCATATGAAAGGGGGGACATATACACACAGACCCGCAAAATCATATAATACAACAACCAATAAAAACCAATGACTTAGAAACAGCTCATAATATAATATATGAACATATTGATAATAATAAGAGATTAAACTTAAAAAAACTTATAAAGGAGCTAACAGAATGATCATAAATTTAAATAAAAAGCAATCTGGATTAGATTTTATAAAAGAAATGGAAAAAACCTACGGAAGTGTAGAGCAATTAGAAAAAATGTTTAAAGAAACTAACAACATGGTTTATTATGTTGATTTAGAAGCTTGGAAATACCATTTAAACCATTTAGACGAGAAAATAGAAAGAACCAATAGTATAGTAACAGATAAAATTAATATTAGTGAAAGTGATATTAATTTATTAAACACTATTAAAAAAAAGAATCCAGAAAGCATAAGAGAATTAGCAAGACTAACTAATAAAGATGTTAGCACAGTACACAGTAGAATAAAAAAATTAGAAAAGAATGGACTAATAAATATGGTCACTGGATCCAAAAATAAAAAAGTTCCTGTTTTAAGCTATGATGAAATAACAATAGCAATATAATTACTTTTTTTCTATCATTTCAAAAGTTGGTTTTTCATCAATGAAACCATTAATGCAAAAAAAATATTTAAATAATTAAAATGAAAAATAATAGTATAATTGTAAAACTTGAGTAAACAAAGTTCTACTTCAGTGAATTTATAATGTTAGTAAGTAAACGATATTATGATTAAGAATACTCTTTTAAGATTGAATAATGCTTATAAGAAATATGGGAAGAATATTAAAATCCGACACAACCATAAAGAAGCATTAAATCAATGGAATAAGAAATACGAAGCAAAAGAATTAGATAATGAAATGAAAAATTATCCTTATTTTCAGAAGA
Organism: Candidatus Methanovirga procula; assembly: GCA_031280375.1. Taxonomy (GTDB): domain Archaea; phylum Methanobacteriota; class Methanobacteria; order Methanobacteriales; family Methanobacteriaceae; genus Methanovirga; species Methanovirga procula. The sequence goes on from JAITGU010000140.1 coordinate 1,277, forward strand.
TAATCTTAGAAGAATTATTAGGTTATAAGCTCGAGGTTGATTTTGAGTTTGCTTACTCTTTAGATAATCGTAATGTTGAATTTATGATAATGCGAGATGGTGAACCATACATTCCAATAGAATTAAAAGGTAGTGATGTGAATCTGGATAGTCCTTATCATGGAGGATTATCTCCAGTAGAACAAGCTTCAAATTATGCTAATAAAAGAGAGTCCATTAAATGGTTTATTATCTCTAATTATTATGAGTTTCGTTTATACAATCAGAAATCACAGGATAAGTACATACAGTTTAATCTTGATGATCTTCGTGATGAAAACACATTAAAAGATTTCTTATTATGTTTTAGTAAACAATCAATCCTTGAAGAGGATATAATCAGTAAATTATACGATAGTAGAGGTTTGTTTGCCACAGACTACAATTTAGAAAACGAGTTCTATAAGTTATACAGTCAGACAAGACTAATGTTAATAAAAGAATTGGAATATTCAAATGATATAGGACTAGATGAAGCTATTAGTTATGCTCAGTTAATAATGAATCGCTATATTTTCATCTGTTTTGCAGAGGATAAAGACCTGTTACCAGATAACACAAGTTCAATGGATATATTAACACCAATAAAAAACCATAACCTTAGAAGAGGTGAAATATGGCATAGATTAAATGGATTGTTCATAGACTTATTCGATGGAAACCCTGAAAAAGGAATAACAGACTACAACGGAGGATTATTCAGAGAAGACTTAACTCATCTGCGAATAAGAGACAAAACAGAATCTGAGTTTTATGATGATATAAAAATATCATATAATTTCCCTGAGCAAACACACATAATAATGGGGGAACTAAAACAGTATCCATTAATCAATAAAATCTATCGTAACCTATTAATACTCTCATCATTTGATTTTGATAGTGATATAGATGTTAACATACTTGGACACATATTTGAAAACAGTATAAACGATATTGAAGAAATTCGAGAAGAAAAAGTAAGTAAAAGAAAAAAAGATGGAGTCTACTACACACCAGAAGAAATAACAACTTACATCTGTGAAAATACGATAATCCCCTATCTAAGCAAAACAGAAAATAAAACCATCACTAAACTTATTGAAGAATATGAGGATGATTTAAGTGAATTAGAATATAAATTAGAGAATATTAAGATTGTTGATCCTGCTTGTGGTTCAGGTGCATTCCTAAACAAGGCAATGGACACACTCCTTGAAATACACCGTGAAATACATAAAAACGACAATACAAGGAGGATAACTTAGATAAAGCTTTCAGTAATATTGATAATCGTAGAAAAATCTTGTTAAACAATATCTATGGTGTTGATATAAACAAGGAATCCATTGAAATAACAAAGTTAGGATTATTTCTGAAAGTAGCCCAAATTGGTGTCCGA
>JAITGU010000154.1 GCA_031280375.1 Candidatus Methanovirga procula
GAAGAAGTTATATAAGACTATTGAAAGTATTGAAGTTTATTTAGATCTTCAAAGGGTTAAATGGGATCAAAATCATGGAAAAATTATTTCACCCACTGAATTTTTTACATAGTCAAAAATAGTGATTGATGATCACATCAATCTTCTAATATCTTGAACTTCAACACTACTAATACCAGATACTAGTCTGAGTTTTTCCTCCACAACATCGGTTCCACCCTCTTCGTCTCCAACAACAAACATTACTTTAAGAGCTACCAAACCAAATGCAACAGGTTCTTCTTCAATATTATGAAGTTCAGCACTTCCATCTATTGCAGATTTAATATCTGCCTTTAAGGACTCTAAACCAACTTCTGGATCTTCTGGCATTACTTTAACGGTTGCAACAACATCTCCCATTATATTCCTCCATTTAATAAAATAAACACTATGGACCTACAAATCCACATTCACACTTGTAAGAATGACCAAAAGTACGGCATTTATCACATCTATAAATAATTTTATCACACTCTGGACATTTAAATTTAACATAAGGATCAATCAGTGGAATTTCCTGTTTACATGACGTACATTCTATATTTTCCATTTTATTCACCTCTAATATAAGTATATCTAAAATTATGACTGTCTTTATTAAGCTTAATAATAGATGAAACTCTCTCAGGGAAATTTCCATTTACAACAAAACAATCAAGCCCGAATTTAATCAATAATTCAGGTAACATTAAATCAACTGATGATTCACCGAAGGATAAGAGTTTTTTTGCATCAATTTCATTAATAAAAATTGAATTTTTAAGACCTGGTTTTCGGGTATATATACCATTGACATTTGTAGTTATTATAAGTTTCGATTTTAAAAGATATGAAATATATGAAGATATAGAGTCAGAACTCACTTTCCAGGAATGTTCTAATGTATCTTTCTCGTCTAATATCCTAGAGCTGATTAAAATTGGAATTTCACCATTTTCAGATGTTTGTTTCGCAGCATCAAGATTATCAACAATTTTTGTAAAATTTAATTTATCATTTAATAACTTGGATGTTATACTCATAGTCTCAATAGCTGTTTGGTGAGTCACATTATTAGAAAATTTAATTTTCTTATCATATTTACGGATAAGATTTGCAAATTCACCACCACCAGTAATTATTAAAGAGTTTGTTCCTTTAATGGCTTCAGCCACAGCAATTGCCTGTTCTGGAAATAAACTTCCCCCAATTTTAACTACCCATTCGATAATTTTAATCCCTCTATAGTATTAGATTATTTTAATCATATAACAATATAGCTATTCACTTAGTTAAATATATTAACCAAGTAGTTTTAAATCTTTGAAAATTTTATCTATGACTAAATCTTCATCAGGACCAATACCTAAACAAGTTACTGTTGATGGTGGAAGTTCAGTTTTCCCCTGGTCTACGACCAGATAATTAGGAAGTTTATTTAAAATAGCTAATTTCTGAACTTTTAATAATTCTTCTAAACTATCAACTCTTAAAATTATCTTTGCCTGCCCATCATTCTCCCATTTCTGAATTTTTTCTTTATCCGATTTTTTATACGAGCCTAAACAAGCGTGGCAGGATTGTGCAGCTGTTTTTCCTTTAGACATTTTAAGGTCTCTTCTCACAACGATGATCTGTTTCATTAAAACACCATTTTTTATTCTTTAAACATTGACTAAATTATCTTCAGTCATTAAATAATTATTTAAAAGTTTATTTTCTTATAAGAATTAGATATTATATATAACTATTAGCATTAATATTTAAGTATTATATTTTTATTAAATTTTTAAAAGATTATATATCTTTAAATTTATCTTTAGATGGAATTTAAACCATTTGAGAATAATTTCTAAATAATATTTTTGGATCTTCAAAGAGTTAAATGGAATCAAAATCAGAAAAATTATTTCACCCGTGAATTTTTTTACATATTCGCATATTTGATCATTAAATTATATATTTTGTTAAAAAATGGTGTTAGGGGACCAAGTTTATCTGTAACTCCCCTTAATATTAAAACATCTCTTTTTCTAAATCCTTTTAAAAACAAAAAAACAAAAAAATATATAGCAACACCAATTATAAATCCTAAAATCGTCTGACTCCATAATGGAAGAAATGTTAAAGAAGTTAATCCTAAAAGACCAACAGCCATAACCAATGAAGAAAAAATCATTTTTAAATAAGGTATCATAGAACTTTTAGTTTCTTTAATTTTTAAAATGATAATCGTTGCTGGAATTGCTATTATTATGCTTGTTATGGTGGTTCCAATTGCAGCACCAACAATTCCATAAATAGGAACTAAAATATATGTTAATACAATTGTTAAAATAGCTCCAATAACTAATAGGTACATAGGTATTCTTGGATTTTTAATACCTTGAATAATACTTGATGATATTGAAAAAATTGAGTAGAATCCCATACCAATAATCAATATGCTCAATGCTAAAGAACCATCCATCAACTCAGGTTTTGTGAAATAAATTGTTCCCAATATTGGTTTTGAAAGCAAAGCAATCCCCACACAGACAGGAATTATTACTATTAATGTGTATCTATAAGATTCAGAAATATACTTATCCAAAAGATCACTGTTTTTAGTAACATTAGCAGATGCAGATGCAGGTAGTATTGTGGTTGCAATTGAGTTTGGAAGCATTAAAGGAATTCTTGAAATAGTGTTTGCTGCTTGAAATCGTGCAATATATTGTGGTGCAAGTAAGTGAGGCATGATTAATGTGGTCACAAGTAATAATAACATTTCACTTAAAGCTGCAATAGAAACAGGAATTGCAAAATAAATTAATTTCTTCATTAACTTTAATTCCTCTTTAAATGAGAATTTAACTTCTTCATCTGGTTGTGGAATAATGTTTAGTATATATTTTTTAAATAAATAAAAAGATATGATAGTTGAAGCAATATATCCAAAAACAGAACCTAATATGGCACCAACAACAGATAAACCCATGATAACTAAAATTACAGAGAATATAATCATAAATCCTTGTTCGCCACCTCTTGATGCAACAATATACTCAGTTTTATATAATCCTTGAAATGAACCTCTGAAGGCTCCTGCAATTATACTAAATGGAATTATAAGGCTGATCATACATAAAGGAATGAAATAATCATTGTTATTATAGTAAGATGCTAAGTATGGTGAGACAAAAAAAACAAGTAGTAATGAGAATAATAATCCCAATATAGCCATTACTTTTAAGGAAGAGTAAACAATTTGTCTTGCAAGAGCATTTTCACCTAAGCTTACATATTCTGATAAATATTTCGCAATAGCTGGAGGAATACCACCAGAAGACAATATCTGAAAAATACCTAAAGTTGTAAGAAAAGTAGCAAGTATACCATAAGAGTAAGTTGGTAGCAATGTAGCCATTAAAAAATGGTATATGTAACCTCCAATACGAAATATGAAGTTTCCAATTAAAATAAAAACATTTGCTTTAACAAACTTAGAACTCAAACTTTTTCTCCTTTTTATTCTCTGAGCTTGTTGTACAATTACCAAAAATCAAAAATTTTTGTAATTATGAAAATTACCAAAAATTGCTTTGCAATTTTTGTAATTATGAAAATCCAAAGGATTTTCAGTAATCCAAAGGATTTTCAGTAATCCAAAGGATTTTCAGTAATCCAAAGGATTTTCAGCGATTAATTTTATATATTAAATATTGTTTAATTCAATTTATAATTAATTAAACAATAATTGTGCAACAGTCACTCTACACTTTTTTTATTAATTCACACTTTAAAAACTTTCTTATTTTTAGATAAGTTAGGGAACTTCAGCTCCCGCTCTTTCATGTGCTAAACTTAGGAGAATCTTCGATTCTCCATTTGTTTAAACAAAGTGAAAAACTTAGGAACAAAGTTTTCGTTTTAAAATCTTCTTCTGAATAGTAAATGAATGATTAATTATTAAACGATTTAGATATTAAAGTAAATCCTCTATTTCACTAATATTTTTTATTATCTCTATATCTAAATTATCCTCCTCTATCCTTTGAATTTCTTCAGGAGTCACCTGTGGATCAATAAGAATAGCTGACATCCCAGCATTAATGGCTCCCATACAATCCGTATCCAATCTGTTACCTATCATTATACTATTTTCAGCTTCACAATCCATTCTTTTCAATGATTCATCATAAATATACTTATTCGGCTTTTCAAATCCAACTTCTTCAGAGGTTATAACCTCATCAAAAAAATTATGTAGGTTTAATCTAACTAATTTTTCCCACTGTTTTATTGTTAAACCATTAGATATTACACCTAATCTATAACCTTTACTCTTTAAATATATTAAAGTATCTGTCGTTTTTGGAAATGGTCTTAAAAGTGCGAATTTAATGTTGTGATAGGTGATCATTCCCAAAGCTATCAACATAGAATTTTTTTCCCCTAAAACTGTTTTGGTTAACACATCAAAGTGTTTGTCGTAGTTAGAACCTTTTTGACTTATAATCTCTTTTAAAAGAGAATAAGCTTCATCAAAAGGTATTGGCAGACCATTATCAACCATCATTCTAATAGCTGACTTTCGAGCTGATTTAGCGAAATTTGAGGTATCTAACAATGTATCATCTATATCAAAAAAAACTGCTTTTTTCATAATATCCTTTTCTAATTTTCTATTTTATAGTATGTTTTAATATACAGATTGTTATTATTAATAAAATTTTTCATTTTCAGAGGTTGTAAAGGTTGATGATGAATCGTTTATATACTGATATTTTTGTGATAAGGATATGTTAATAGCTCTTTTAAAGACCATATGTGGTTTGTTAATCTTATAGACATCATTAGAGTTATTTTATCATATTTTTTCCATACATTATCATTTATTACTGAAAATCTTCGATTACTGAAAATCCTTCGGCTTTTCATAATTACAAAAATTTTTGATTTTTGGTAATTACAAAAATCAAAGATTTGGTAATTTTCTTTAAATTCTTTTTTTTCAAGGAATGATGAGTTTTAATGAAATTATGGGCGGTTTTATATAAATCTAAGCTTTATTGTAAGCCATTTTATACTTTTTTTGGAGTAGGATATTGTTTTTCTGGTCAGTCTCTTGTTATCTTGCCTTAGATTCAAATTTAGGTTCAATTGGTGTTGTTGAAATGTCGTGATAGTTTATTTCTTCAGGTTTTCCGTGCACAATACTTTTTTTTAACACTTTCTATTTCTGCCTTTTTACAGTTTTTTATAAACTTGTGCATATTTCAATTCTTCAAAAGGACTTCATAATTGGTTTTTGGAGTCCTTCCATTCTTTTATTATATTGGGTGTGGTTGTATGGTTTCGCTGTATTTGTTTAACAATGAATGTTTATAAAAATTCATCTTCCATCTGTGTACAATAGATGAGGGGGGATTGTTTACTATTTTATGACTTCTGATGTTATTGTTTTTACGATTTCATACTGAGGATTTCTTGGGTCATATCCTCCAAGATGAGCTGCTAAAATATATCTTATTTTTTTTTTGGATCGAATACTTAACCAGATCCATAACTTTTCTTCTTCTCTCTCGCAGCCCATTCGTGGGAATGTTTTTTTTAACAAAAGTCCATAAATTCGTCAAGTATCTACCTTATCCATATTTAAATACTTTCATCAGCACTTTTATTAACTATTTTCACTATGATTTGCTGTAATACTTAACCATCTACGAATGGTATCTAATTTTACATCTAAAACCCAGCTGTTCCTCTTAAATTCATTCCTTTGAGAATCATTTTTAAAGCTAAAAACACAGCCTCATCATTAGTTCCTAAATCATGTGAAATAGTGTTTGAATTTGATGTAAAGCTTTTTCCACATGTTTTGCAGTAAATATTTATGTACAATGGATTTCATTATTTTTAAAAATAATGTTTGATGAACCTTAACTTGTTAAGTTAGAAAATCTTTTATTTTTAATTTTCTTAAACTTTCTTATCTTTAGATAAGTTAGGGAACTTCAGTTCCAGTTGTTCCGAACAAAGTAAGGAACTTAGGAACCAAAGGCTCCGTTTCTAAAAGTTTCTTCTAAATAGTAAAAAGTTTAAGATTTTGAAATTTATAAAACTTTTGATGAAACTTTTTCTAAAAGTTTCTTCTAAATAGTAAAAAGTTTAAGATTTTGAAATT
>JAITGU010000165.1 GCA_031280375.1 Candidatus Methanovirga procula
ATTTGAAGAAGTTATATAAGACTATTGAAAGTATTGAAGTTTATTTAGATCTTCAAAGAGTTAAATGGGATCAAAATCATGGAAAAATTATTTCACCCACTGAATTTTTTACATAGCCATTTATATTTAAAAATTGTCTCTTATTCTTTAATCATTAAAAGAAGGTTAATCTATAACACCCTTATAAAAAGAAACTATTTTAAAAAGCAATGTAAATTGTTTAAGTATAATTTTTATTTATCCATTTATTTTAATATAATCATTATTTAGTTATATAACTCTCTTTTAAAACTAAATAACAAGTTTTATAAAACAGATAAGACCAATATTAATTATGTAACTTTATTTTTAGTTGTTATATATGAAAGATATTATTAAATACAATATTAAGTATTAATAATTGCTTAAAAAATATCACAATATATACAAAATATTATAATATTAAATAATTATCTATCACTATACTACAAAATAATTGTTAGTATAAAAACGAACATTTATATATGGTGGTTAAACATAGTTATATTACATACTAATTATGCTACATTAATATTATAATAGTAAATATATAAATCAGTTCAATAGGGAGTGTGTTATAAAATGGAAAATCTGATAAAAATGGAAGAAAATGAACTAAACAATGAAAAATTTCATGTTAAAAAAAATAACGGGACCTTAGAGGAGTTTAGTAGTGAAAAACTACTTAAATCATTAGTTATGGTAGAAACACCCTTGGCAAAAGCTGAAAAAATAGTATCATTAGTATTTTTAGCTATTTATGATGGTATAAAAACAAAAGAAGTAAAAAAAATAGTTTATGAAGAATTATCTGAAATAAACGAAGAAATAGCAAATAAATATTTAGCAAATACAGTATTAAAGGTTCGTACATCAAGAAATAAAATAGAACCATTTGATCTTAGCAAAATTGCGAACAACCTTGTGGAAGAAACAGGAGCATCACAAGAAACAGCTTTTGAAATAGCTTCACAAGTATGGAAAGAATTGAAAAAACTAAATATAGAATACTTAACTTCTCCAATCATAAGAGAAATCGTAAATGCAAAATTATTGGAATATGGATTAGAAAATTTAAGAAGCAGATACACACGTTTAGGTATTCCTGTTTATAACATCACTTCATTAATACAGAACGGATCTCGTGACAATGCTAATATGATACATAATCCAGAAACAGTCCATAAATATGTTGCTGACGAAGCACTAAAGCAATATGCACTATTACACATGCTCCCTTTACATTTAACAGACGCTCATATGTCTGGTGATATACACATCCATGACTTAGAATTCTTTGGAGGAAGACCATTAAACTGTATGCAACATGATATTAGAACATTTATTAAATATGGTTTAAAAGTTGATGGAACTGGAGATCACACATCAGTTGCAGGTTCACCTAATCATATAGAAACTTTAATGAACCATTCAGGCGAAATAATGCTTGCAGCACAGCAAAATATGTCTGGAGGACAAGGTATGTTCCTTTGGAACGTTTTTATTGCTCCATTCGCAAAAGGTTTAAGTTATGAAAATATTAAACAATCTGTCCAAATGTTAGTGTACAACCTTAATATGGCTTATGCAGCAAGAGGTTCACAGGTTCCGTTTACAAGTATGGGATTAGAATTTAGTGTTCCTAAATTTTTAAAAGATGTTGAAGCATACGGTCCTAAAGGAAAAATCGTAGGAACTTATGGAGACTTCGAAGAAGAAACACGATTACTTCAAAGAGCATTTACAGAAACACTTTTAGAAGGAGATGCAGAAGGAAAACCACATCTTTTCCCAAACACAATTTATACTTTACGTAAAGAAAATTTAAAATCAGAATATGAAGAAGATTTAAGAAGAGTTCATGAACTATCAGCAAAATACGGTTCTTCTTATTTCATTAATATGCTACCATCATACAGAGGAAATATGGCAAACTACATGGGATGTAGAACCTGTCTTCAAGATAATTGGACTGGGAATTGGGATAAAGATTGTTTTAGAACAGGGAATCTGGCTTATGTAACCTTAAACTTCCCAAGAATAGGTTACCAATCACGAGATGAAAATGATGTATTTGAGTACTTAGACTCATATATGGATGTAGCTGTTGAAACATTGAACATAAGAAGAGAACATGGATTGAAATGTTTCAAAGAATATAACCTATTACCTTTCCTTAATCAAGAAATAGAGGATGAATTATATTATAGAATAGAAAATTCAACACTTTCATTTGGATTTGTTGGTCTAAATGAAATGTTAATTAGTCTATTTGGAAAAGGAATTGAAAACCCAGAATCTAACAAATTTGGAGTGAAAATTTTAGAGTATATGAACAAACGTGCTAACGAACTTAAAAAAGAAACTGGAAATAGGTGGACAGTGCTTCAAACTCCTGCTGAGTCAACAGCATATAGATTTGCAAACCTTGATAAAGAAAAATTCGGTGAAGAAGTCATCACTCAAGGAGGAGACGGTTCTAACTATTACACAAATTCTTCACACGTTCCAGTGAGCTCCAATACAAATTTAATTGATAAGATTAAAATAGAAGAGCAATACCATCCACTAACACCTGGAGGACATATTTTCCATGCATTTATGGGAGAATCTTACTCTGATCCAGATTCATTAATAAGTTTAACTCATAAAATAGCTAAAAAATCAAACATAGGTTTCTGGGCATATAGTTCTGCTTTAAGCTTTTGTATTAAATGTAAAACACTGATGAAAGGATTGAATAATAAATGTCCTACCTGTGGAGAAGTTGATGATGTTGAATGGTATGATAGAATTACAGGATATGTTCAACAAGTAGGAAGATCCAAATCTGCTTCTGGTGGTTGGAATGCTGGCAAAAGGCAAGAACTATTAGATAGGAGAAGATTTGAACACTAAGCCCTTATGTTTAAGGCAAGAATTAGTGAATAGACGAAGGTTCAAACATTAAATTAAATAAACTATTCTCTATAATTGCCTGAGGAATAAAACAGTGCACTATCTTTCCTTATCTTTGAATTCTTGAATCCATGAATGTATAGCATCAGAGGAAATATACTTAAGAGCTGAAACTGGGGACAAATTAGATTTGATTTCATAATAACTATATCCTAATTCAGTTGCTTTTAAAACCATTTCTTTACAAAAAGCTAAAGATATTTCGCTCAATTCATCATCAGTTTTGTCATTATTAAATTCTTTTTTAAAGATTTCTTTGACCATTCTTAAACCCCCCTTAATAAGTAACAAGCATTAAAAACAGCTTTCTAGTTAAAACTGAATTTTTACCCATAAAATAAAAAAATTTTATAAATTTAATTTTTGGAAAACACTTTTGATGAACCTTAAATTGTTAAGTTAGAAAATCTTTGATTTTCTTAAACTTTCTTCTCTTTAGATAAGTTAAGAAACAAAGTTTCAATTGTTTCGAACAAAATGCGAAACTTATGAGAAGTCTCTGTTGTTGTCGAAGACAACTTAGAAACCGAAGGTTTCGTTTATTCTCAAGCGGAGCTGAGAATTTAGAAAAATCTCTGATTTTCGTTGTTTCGAGCAGATCAAGAAACTTAGAAAACGAAGTTTTCGTTATTTCTGAAAGAAATTTAATGAAATTTTCTAATTTCATATTCTAAAAGTTTCTTAAAAGACTCTATCTAATCTTGTAATTAATTTCATCATATAAAAAACTACCTATATAAACTCGTTATTCTCACTAAAATTATATTTTCAATATCTAAAATGTAATTCTTGTTTATTAATAAAAATTGTTTTATTAATAATATTTTAATCAATATAAGCTAATTAGATAAATATCATATATAAATATTTCTAAAATCATTTTATATGAGAGTTTCTATTAACCTATCAAAATAGTATATATTTTGATAAAAATATTTAGAAAATAATTTTGATGAACTTTGTTTCGAACAAAGCGAGAAACTTAGGAAACGGAGTTTCCGTTATTTTCCGTTTTTTAAAAGGTTCTCATAAATATTGAAACTCCCACATATTAACCAAATGTTGTAATAGTATATAAAAGCATCCATTATTCACACTCTCCATGTGGTTTTAATTCAATTATTAATAGACTTTTACTATGTTATATAGTATAAGTGGATAATATAAACAAATGCCTTATTAATCTTTTATCAGCAAAAGAAATGTAGGTGCGTTAAAAAACACGGCAATACAAATTAAATGAAAATTGACCAAATATAATAAGATTGGAAAATACTTCCAACCAAAACTATACACAACTTTTATAAAAAACAAGACACAAAAAAGATGGCATGACCTGAAATGGATATTATAGTCAGGTTTTAAAACTGAAAACCTGAATTAAAAATAAACCTCTGTGAGTAGAATATCCTAAATGAAACATTCATTGAATGGTTCACTGTACCTGACAAAACCAAACTTTTAAAAAAAAAATCAGAGATTTTTCTAAACGCTCATGTTTCGCCTGAAAATAAATGGAACCTTTGGTTCCTAAGTTCCTAACTTTGTTCAAAACAACAGAGACTTCATCTCCTAAGTTTCTCGTTTTGCTCGAAACCAAAGATTCTCCTAAGTTGTCTTCGACAACAACGGAGATTTTGTTCCAGAACTTACCTAAAATGTAAGAAAATTTTGATCAAAAAAAAATAATGAAAAACTATCTTTAATCAATATTTCAAAAGGAAATTTTAATTTCCATTTTTTATTTCGAGTGAAACGAAAAATTTAGAAAAAATAAAAATTTTTTCTGACTATGCAAAATCTATGATTTTGCAACACACGGAGAATCTTTGATTCTCCTAAATTTAAAAGTTATTCCTTTTAAAATTTAGAAACGCTTCATTTTTCTGACTATTGCAAAAATCTACGATTTCACAATAATTTAGGGAAAACCGAAGATTTTCTCACTTGTTGTCGAAGACAGCTTAGAGAAATCTTCATTTTCTCGTTTGTTTCGGATGAAATGAGAAACTTAGGAACCGAAGGTTCCGTTTTTAAAAAATTGAATGTACAGCATTTAACTATAATCCAATTACCAAAGTACTCCTAAGAAAAAATTGCTCCATTTAACGATGGCTATGAAAAAATTAGGGAAAAGCCATGAAAAATAACAAGAAATAGCCCTAAAAAGCCAAAATACGCGAATTTTCCAATGAAAAAATGAAAATAATAATAAAACATCATATCAATATATATTCAAACCAAGTTTATAGAAACCCTCCTATAATTAAAGTACTCATAACTATAGTCATTTTAAAACTCAGCTATTTTGGAAAATTTTATATATTGTAAAATTTAATAAATTATTTAAATTTAATATAAATAAGTTTTATAAGATATAGCTAAATTAATAATTAATAAACATTATTTATTCAATATTAATGAATTAATTGTACTAAAATAAAAAACTAATTTATTTTCACTAATGTAAATATGAAATATCATTTTATAGAAAAACATGATATTTAATTAATAAAAAATACAATATAATTAATAAAGTATGTGCTATAATTAATTAATGATATATAAAACCCATGTATTTGAGGTTGTAAATTTTTGTGGAGTTTTTTCAATTTTTCATGTTTTCTTTAATTCAAAATTTTTTTATTTTGAATTTAGAAAATTTTTTATTTTCGTTTATATAAAACATGAATTTTCATGAAAAACTCCACACTTTTTTAC
>JAITGU010000167.1 GCA_031280375.1 Candidatus Methanovirga procula
GTAAAAAAGTGTGGAGTTTTTCATGAAAATTCATGTTTTATATAAACGAAAATAAAAAATTTTCTAAATTCAAAATAAAAAAATTTTGAATTAAAGAAAACATGAAAAATTGAAAAAACACCACAAAAATTTACAACCTCAAAATATGATAAACTTTAAGTTATTTATAATCATAAGTTAAGTTGGTAGTGCATACATATTTAGTTATTAATTATGATTATCTTTTAATCTTTGATAGTAAAATTAATAAAATAAATTTTTATTGGAATATAATTACTCAATGATTTCATTTGAAAAATCTATTTAAAGTCAAATTATTCTTTTTATTGTAATTGTTCTAATGATGAAGAATTTGATTTTCATAAAGCCACATAAAAACATTGGAGGAAAAATATTCATGTCTTTTAGTAAATTTGTTTTAAAGAGTTCATTTAGAAAGAAATCCCGTGTTATATATACATTAGTTGGTATTACTATCCCTATACTGTTAATTCTGTTTTATTCCATTTCTATGCAATCTTATAGAGATATTCAGGAAAAAACAATGCCTTCTTCTGACATAACAATCCCAGATCGAGTGGATGCATTTGATAAAGGAGGTCCTACAACAAAACCTCAAAATATTACTGAAGATTTAATAGATAAAATAAAATCTGATAATCGTGTTGAGAAGGTGGTGGGAACATATAGAGTGTATTGTAATATTAATGAAACAAAAAGTTTAGGGCTGGTTGGGTTTGACTCATCGAATGCTAACTTTATGAAAATAGATCTTTCTGCTGGTAGAATCTTTAATGACAATGAAAAAGAAATAGTGCTATCTAATTACGATGCAAAAAGCTTAAATAAAACTCTTGGAGATGACATAGACCTTTATGAAAATACTTACAAAATCGTTGGAATTGCAAAGGAAGACAGTATAAATGAGATATCTTATAGTGGCATAACTTCCATAAAAAATGTTAAAGAACTATCCTTGTTAGAGAATTTGTCACGGATTAAAAAATACGGTCCAGACAATTCCGTAGCTGAAAGTAATGGAAAACTGGAATATATTTATATTAAAGTCAAAAAAGGTGTTAATGCTTCTCAAGTCACCAAAGATTTAAAGAGTGAGCTTGGCAACGGAAACCTAACTATTGAAGGACCTGATGAAAAAGAAGCCGCTAAAAACAAATACCTCTATGACCTAAACAGAATAATATCAGAACTAATTCCAGTGCTTATAGGAATAATCCTAACTCTACTCTGCATCACAAAATCCGTCTATGATAGAACCAGAGAAATCGGAGTTCTAAAAGCAATAGGATGGAAATCAAAAAGAATATTCCTAATGATAATAAGCGAAACAATCATTCTAACCATAGCATCATACATAATCGCCTCAACCTTAGTAATCCTAATCACATTTAACATGAACAATATAGACCCATACTCTGCACTGGACTTCCCCACATTCCTAACCACACTACCCATCAAAGCATTTTTAAAAACATTCTGCATAGTCCTTATCATGGCTTTAATAGGAGCAATATTCCCAGCAATCAAAGCAAGCAAACTATCCCCAGCTGAAGCTGTAAGAGAAGAATAAATAATAAGAAGGTGAATTTATGAGTAACATTATAGAAGTTGAGAATTTAACAAAATCTTATGAAAAAGGTAAATTTAAAGCATTGAATGGTGTTAATTTAACTGTAGAAGAAGGTGAATTTATAGCCATTATGGGCCCATCTGGTTCTGGTAAATCAACATTATTGAATATGATTGGTGCATTGGATAAAGCTGATGACGGAAAAATTATTGTTGATGGAGAGGATTTGAAAGTTAAAAAAGATTTAAGTGATTTCCGTAGTGAAACTATTGGATTCGTTTTTCAATTACACAATCTTCTGCCTATGTTATCTTCACTTGAAAATGTTGAACTTCCAACTTATGAATTAAAAATGTCATCAAATGAAAGACAAAAAAGAGCATTAACACTATTAAAAAAAGTTGGTTTAGAAGATAAAGCCAAATTTCCTCCTAACAAATTATCTGGTGGTGAAAGACAGAGAGTTGCTGTTGCAAGAGCCCTTATTAACCATCCTTCTATTATTCTTGCTGACGAACCAACAGGTTCCTTAGACTCTGACAATTCCCAAAAAATACTTCAACTATTAAAAGATTTACACCAACAAGAAAATATTACATTAATAGTCATAACCCATGATCCAAATGTAGCAGAACAAGCTGAAAGAATTATTCATATTTCGGACGGGAAAGTAATTGAAGCATAAACGCCACATGAAAAAAAATAATACTTGACAGTTTTTTTCAATTATGTGACTATAACTACTTGTGCAACATCGAATTATAGAAATTTACCTACATTGGTGCCAGTGTCAGTGTGTTATTAACCTCTTTATTAATATTTATCTTAATTAATTATACAATTTCAAAAGAAATTCTCGAAATAGATATTTATTCATTGAAATCTATTACAAAAATCTTAATTGCATCAGCAATACTAATAACAACAATTCATATCTTCAATGTTTCATTAATTATGGCTATTTCACTATCAATACTTATTTATTCCACTTCAATTATTCTTTTAAAAGTTTTAAATAAAGGAGACATCTGCATTTTAAAAAAAATTATTAATAAAAATCCATGAATGCAAATAAGATTGTATTAATTCTTAAAATTTAAGGCTATGTAAAGTCAGAACAGAAATTTAGGTTTTTGAAGCTTTCATTTAATGCAAGTTTAACCCTTCATTTCTCCAAATACTCATAGATAACATCTTTATCAGTGAAGAATTCCAACTCTTAAACTTTGCTATATTAAGAGTGTTATTTATTTTTGCTATTGATTATACAACAACATAGTGTCATGACAAATTGATTCTTTCTATAAGTATTGGTTTTATATATTGATAATATTTTCATAGAATCGTTTTTAGTGAAATTCTAACCATAGATAAATTCTATTTCATGAGAACTTATTTTTAAAATCTTACTAAATTATTTTGTCTTGACACTATACTTAATGATTCACAAAATGAAGAATAATAGGAAAAACTTTATTATTTATATGCAGTAGTTTTGGTAAATTTTAGAATCAAAACACTGTAATATCTTTTTTCAGTGCTTAATGA
>JAITGU010000066.1 GCA_031280375.1 Candidatus Methanovirga procula
GTTAAGTGTAACAGAGTCTTCTGCCACTACCAAAGTTGTAAAACTTGTCAACATCATAAATATTGTCAACAAGGACATGAATTTTTTCATAGTTCTTAATTTTTTCATTTTGTTCCTCCCATATGGTTTTTCAATGAATTTATTATATTTTATACTATATTTGTATTATATAATTCAATAGAATATGTATCCACATCTAAAAAAAAAAGAATATGTATCCACATCTAAAAAAAAAGAATATGTATCCACATCTAAAAAAAAATGATGTGGATGAAATTGTTATATTTTAAATTTGTCATGCACCTCATATTATTCAGAACCATGCATCAAAACTGGCCCAGTATACTCCATCTAGAGCTGGTGCGTATATCTAATCCATGGGCAACAATCTTACATTCAGGGATATCAATATGTCTATCATATGCATCCTTCCATATACAGTTTAAATATGGGTAAGTTTCATTTGTAATTAATGCAGGAATTCTAACACCATCATAAGTTGCAACACTATCTCTAGTAAAATTAAAATAGGTGTAATCCTCAAAATCACAAGATGGGTGGATACTATAGTCTATCCCATCAATATTCACAGTAACTGGTTGCTTCAACATATTAAGAACTGCAAATGTCCATACACCTTCATCCCAGGATTTATGTGTAGCTTTAGCTGGCATTGCATTTACTGCAGAAAATGTAGTTGCTACAAACAATACCACGATTAAAGAAGCCAATAATGTATTTTTGATTTTCATTGTTTTTTCACCTCCTGTTACAATTTTTTTATATAATATATGAATGAAGTAGACAAGAAGCCCACTTCATACTATGTCTATATACAGTATTACACCATATATATTTTTATTAAAAATAGTAACAAACTAAAATTGTTGATAGCTTTTGATTCTTAAAAATAATATATAACCAACTAAATTATAATGAAAATATTTCAATATTTTAGTTTAATCTATCAAAAGAAAGTTAAAAAATCGGATAAAAGACTTAAAGATTAGGAATATTAAAATTTCAAAAGTATTACTTAAAAAAATCAAGACAATCTAATTTTTTTTTATTGAAGAACAAATAATAATCTATGATTAGAAAAACCAACGAAAAAAGTTTCTATGAGAACCTCTTGCACAATTCCACTTCCAATAAACAAAATACTATTTTAATAAAATATTATATAAAAATTTTTTAATTACCCAAAAATCAAAGATTTTTGTAATTATGAAAATTACCAAAAAATTTTTAATTTTTGTAATTATGAAAATCCAAAGAATTTTCAATAATTAACAATTTATACATTAAATATTCTTTAATTTAATTTATATATTGGTTAAACAATAATTGTACAACGACCTCTTTTTAGGTACTCAATAGTTAATAAGAAGTAGAGCATTTCGTAATAAATGTATTTATATATTCAATTGATTAATCAATAAATAATAATATTTTTTAAATATTTATCATTTTTAATCATGACTTTTATTATTATGGTAATATTTTTTAATATCATTTTTAGTATTAATTATTATTCAACTAATAATTACATTGGTATAATAAAATCTTTGATCATTCAATTATATTTAGCAAAGGATTGTCAATACTACTATCTATTCAATTTAAAAGGAGATATTCATGACAATACATAGGATAACTATTCAAAAGAGCCTAAAAGAGCAAACATAATTAATCATGGTTGTAATTTTAATTGTCCTTGGTGTTTATACAGAATAAAAACAAAGCCTGAAAAATGTGACTACTTAACTCTTGATGAAATTAAAGATAAATTAAATAAAATGAACATTGAAGGTGCTAATTTTCTTGGTGGAGAGATAACAACATATTCTCATTTAGAGGAGTTAACATACTTTACCCATGAAAATTTGGGATTATACACGAAAATAGGACATACAAATGGCTATATATCACCTCCAGATTACATTGATGAAATTGGAATGAGCATTAAATGTTTTTCCAATGAACTCCATAAAAAACACACAGGAAGATCAAATAAACCAATTCTAAAAAACTTTAAAAACATCCATGATAAAGGAGTTTATATTAAAGCAAGTACAGTTTATATTCCTAATTTAGTAGACAGTGAAGAAATTAAAAAAATAGCTAAATTCATCGGTAACATAGATCCAAAAATAAAATTCCATATAACGGGATATATAAAAATTCCAAGAACCCCTTGGAGAAGTCCAACTTATGATGAAGTGTTAAATGCTAAAAAAATCGCAGAAGAGTATTTAGATAATGTTAATTTTTCATGGTATTCATCATCAAACGAGTACAACACCAAATTTTCAAAAACATTAGGTAGAAGTACTAACTATAATGGATTGTAAATTTATTTTTTCGTATTTAATCATTTTTGAATAGTCTTTTTGTAATCTCATCCAATTAAGTTTTATAATTTCTTAAAAAATAAATTGTTCAAAATAAATAAATCATACCATTTCGAGCTAAAATGGTCTTATTATAGAGAATAATTACCATTATTGGCAATCTATTATTCAGTATAATTTTAAATAAATATTTTTATAATATTAAAACGAAGAATTAATTCTTCTAAATTGAAAATAAATTTTCAATAATTAAAAATATGACTGTTGATAATGAAAATCCTATTGAAAATTTAAGAACTTTATCCAAAATTAATATAAAAAAATTAATATTTTAGATTTAAATACAAACTAATTCTTTTATTAAGATTACCTTCTCAAATTAATAATCATTTTTAAGCCATATAACAACACAAATCTTTAAAAAACCGTTTTACTCTATTTTCAATTTAAAAACCTGCGATATCTTATTTTCTGCAAAAATAATCATTATACAGACTTGTCAAATTAAAAAAATGAGGATTAAACTTCATCGAAAAAATCTGGGGCGGCTTGATCTAACCACTCATTAACTATTTTTACTGCACAATAATTTCCACACATAGTACAAGTATCTGGATCTTCAGGCGGTCTATTTTCTCTTATTCTTCGAGCATCAGAAGGGCAAATAGCTGCTTGATATTGATCCTCCCAATCCAACTTTTTCCTTGCATTAGCCATTTTTAAATCCTTTTCTCCATTATGGATGCCTTTTGCCATATCCCCAACATAAGCCCCTATTCTTGTAGCTATTAAACCAGTCTTCACATCTTCAGGTCCTGGAAGAGCTAAATGTTCTGCAGGAGTAACATAACAGATGAAATCTGCACCTGCCTTAGCTGAAGCTGCAGCCCCAATTGCAGAGGAGATATGATCGTAACCTGGAGATATGTCTGTGACAAGAGGTCCCAACATATAAAATGGAGCATGACCACAAAGTTTCTTCTGAATAGTCACATTCGCAGGAATTTCATTTAAAGGAATATGACCTGGACCTTCAATCATTGCTTGAACACCAGCTTCACGAGCCTTATCAATCAACTCACCAAGAATAATCAATTCTTGAACCTGAGCTCTATCAGTAGAATCAGCTATTGCACCTGCCCTCATTGCATTAGCAAGTGAAAGTACAACATCGTGTTCTTTAGCTATTTCAAGAATATAATCAAAATTTGTGTACAATGGATTTTCTCTTTCATTTTCAACAATCCAAGCAGATATGAATGCTCCACCACGGGATACAAGACCTCCTTTCCTTCCTTGTCTTTTAAGTCTGGCTAAAGTTTCTATATTTACACTACAATGAATTGCCATGAAGTCTATACCATCTTTTGCTTGCTTTTCAATATTTTTAAACATATCCTCCTCATTCATTTCAATGGAAGAACCAGTTTTCCTTATGGTTTCAATAGCTGTTTGATATATTGGAACACTTCCGACAGGAAGAGGAGATGTTTCTATTATTCTTCTTCTTATTTCATCCAAGTCTCCACCTATACTAAGTTCCATTAAAGTATCTGCACCATTTTCAATAGCTATTTTAGCTTTTAATTCCTCTTCATCAAAATTTACTATGTCTGTTGATGTTCCAATTGTTGCATTGACTTTTGTTCTCAACCCTGTCCCAATACCACAAGGTTCAATAGTTCTATTGTAATTTGCTGGAATTACAATTCTACCTTTTGCTACTGAACTTCTGAGAAATTCTTCTGAAATATTTTCGTTTTTAGCAACGATTTTCATCTCTTCAGTTATTATTCCTTTATTTGCTTCTTCATACTGTGTCATATTTAATCACATAAAGTTTAATTTAATTTATAATCATTTTATCAATTTCATAACCATTTATAATATATATTTATTTTTATTAAACTATATTTATCATTAATATTAAAATTCATTATTTTCTTATCCAAAATCATATTTTTAAATTTATTCAATAAAATTTTAAAAAAAATATTACTTTTATTTTAACTAACGAACTTTTTATAAAAAAATGTCAGTTATATCTTTGATTTAAATTTAATTCTAAGTGAATATTTGCTTATTTAAAAAAACATCAATTTCAATCAAGGAATAATGTTTAAAAGCATTATTATATTCTACTTAGCTATTAAAGTTAATTTGAATCTTATTTAAAATAAATTGAATATTATAATATTAACCTTTTTTATTTATAAAATTTTTGATTTTTTATTATTTATAAAATCTCTGATTTTATAAGTTTAAAAATCTTTGATTTTTTATTATTTATAAAATCTCTGATTTTATAAGTTTAAAAATCTTTGATTTTTTATTATTTAGAAGAAACTTTTAAAAACGGAGACTCCGTCTCCTAAGTTTTTCACTTCGTTCAAAACAAAAGTTTCATCAAAAATTTTTATAAATTAAAAAAACTTCAATTTTTTACTATTTATAAATTTTTAAAATCAAATAATAAATCCAAATTTTCATTAAATAATCAAAATAAACACTTATAAAAGATCTTTAATTATAAAAATTTATTTATTCAAATATTTTAAATTTTAAAGATAAAATAAAACATGAACAATTAAAATTTTAATTAAACTTTCTATTTTTGAAAAAATAATGATTATAATGACTCAAATAACAAAATGAAGCCTATATAAAACAAATTTTTTTACTCTTACTAAACACTTTCAACAACAATCATCAATTTTAGGTAAAAATTTTCCAAAAATTGAATGCTTAATTTTTTCTTTTCTAAACTCTTTAATCTTCAATTTGGGGGAAAGGGGGTGGGGAGTGTTTTATTAGTTATGGGTAGATTTATATTCTATTTTTTATTTTAGTTCTATTTTAATAGCTATTTATTAAATTAAAAGACATTTAATAAGTTTTATTTTCAAGAATTAAGACGAAACATTTATATATAGAAGATTTCAATGTTATATTACATGACAAAAAAATCATGTTAAACGATCGTTAACAGCGATTAATCATGTTATTGTAGTGATGAAAATGAACGAAATCATGAATAAATATCCAGTTTTAAAGGATGGTTACCAATTATATCAAGGTGCAAATATTAGTTATATTCGTAGTTTAAGAACTTCCACAAAAAATAGTTCTAAATACAGAATTAATGAAAGTTCAGTAGACATTATTAAAGAATGTAATGGAATTAATAGTTTTAAAGAGGTGATAAACAATTTAACATTAATTTATAATCTGGATTATAATGAAATTAAAAAAATTGTTTTTAGTTTTATTGAAGATAATCCTATCTTTAAAATCAGTGATATAAAATTAAAGAGTCCATATATTCCTATTAAAGGATCATGTGATTTACAAATACCCATGATGTTTTCAATTGAACTTACAAATTATTGTAACTACTCCTGTGAACATTGTTATAATAATAGTAAACCTGAAAATAATGAATTTATTGATAGCAATAAATTAATTGAATTTTTAAGTTACATTAAAGAATTTGATCCAGTTATAGAATTAACTGGTGGAGAACCATTATCACATCCAGATATTGAGAAAATTATAGATTACTGTTGTAAAAATTTCGAAACAGTCAATGTTATTACTAATGGTTCTTTAGTTAAAAAACATGTTGAATTTCTAAGTAGGTATAGTGACTTAGTTTTATCAATTTCATTATATAGTTACAAATCAGAGTATATGGACTGGTTTACTAATACAAAAGGCTATTTTGATATAGTGATCAGTAATATTAAAGAACTTGTTAAAAAGGGAATTCATGTTGTTGGTACACTGTTAGTAACACCAGCAAATGTGAAAGATCTATATCCTACAGTTAAAATGATAAAAACAATTGGTGCAGATTCTTTCAGGACAGGTATTATCATGCCAATTGGAAGAGCAAAAAATAAAGATTTAGACTTCACATTAGAAAATATTGATGAATTCAATGTGGAAACTGAAAAAGTGGATAAAGATTTTAGTGACTTCATGGTAAAAATTCCAGAATACTTGCTGGAAAAAAGATTAGATAGAATAAATTGTGGTATAACTATAGACTCAATATCCATAAAGTATAATGGGGATGTCAGAATTTGTGCAATGATACCAGACAATTTTAATATAGGTAACATTTTAAATGGTTCTCCAGAATCTTTTTTTAGAAAATTAGCTAAATACCCTTATTATAAAATTCCTGAACCTAAAAAAGAGATTTGTGGAGATTGTGAACATATAACCTTCTGTGAAGGATGTATAGCAAGAGGATTATGTGCTCAAGAAGACAAAGCTGAGTGTATATGGTATAATAATATATTTAAACCCATGCAAAACCATGCCGAAAAAAATAAAACTATAAACTATTGATTCATGATTAAGAAAAAAAATTATAATTCAATGAATTATGGGAAAATAAATACCAATCTAATTAATTATTCTTTTAAAAATCAATAATAATTGTCGGACAACCTCAAAATTTGATGAATTATGAAAATTTAACTAAATGGCAAAATGTGAATTTTGTATAATTGTTACTTTACAGGTTTCACATAAATTTAGTAAATATAATATATCCAAGAAAAGGAGGTGAGAATTATGAAAGAAGAATTAAATCCAGAAATTCAGCCAATGGCAAGATATTGCTGTTCTATAGAATGTCTCTTAATTCAATATTCAAATTACAATAATAATGGTCCATAATTGTTCATGATAGAATAAAAAAAGGAGGTTGTCCGACAATTTCAATTAAATTTTTCAATGCACAATTTTATGGCATGTGATTAAATCTTCCACCTTTTTTTTATCGCTTTACAATATAGGATTATAAGAGTTTCTAATATACTCAAATTAAAACCACAAAGAGAATGTGAACATTGATACTTTATATACTATTACAATTAGGTTAATGAATCTTCACATTTATAAATTTGATATGCTAATAGAAACTCTCTATTATACTAATTATCATGAAAGCTTATATAATTAAGTTATTATATATATTATTAAAAGTCATATTTTATTCTTTTTTTTTAGAATTATAGAGGTTGTCTAACAATTATTTTTATACGAAAAATAAGGTTGTACAAGTGTTTAAATTGAAAATTGAGCAACTTATTTTTCATAAATCTGTATTGTTGGACAGCCTCTTATAATGATAATAATATTGTCTGTATTTTTTTTAAAAATGTGATTTAGATTTATGGATGTGGATAAATCTTTTATTAAAATATATGAAGAGGTGCTTAATGAATATTAATAAAAAAGAAATAATAATTTATGCAGTTATAATAATTGTTGGTTTTTCAATTTCACAACACTTAAGTGCGGTAAAATCAGAGAGTATGGAACCTGTTCTATACAAAGGAGATATTGTTGGGCTTGAAAAAGCTGATTTTTTTGGTATTCATGAGTTTGATCCAAATGATGTGAAAGTTGGAGATGTAGTTGTTTATAATAGTGTGTGGTTTCCAGAGCCAATAATTCATAGAGTTATTAATATTACTGAATTTAATGGAACTAAGCTGTTCACAATAAAAGGAGATCATAACCCTGTCCAGGATCCTTTCCCTGTTAAACCAGAACAAATTGTTTCAAGACTTATAACAATTGATGGTCATCCGTTTATAATCCCTAAAATTGGATACATAACAATTTATCTTAAAAGCTTCTGGTATCAACTATTAGGCATAAACACTGAATACTAATTATAATTTTTAAAAAATATTCCTTAGAACATGGATTTTACGAGAAAAAAATATCTTTGTAAGTTGAAAAAATAAGATTAAGCATCAAATCCACCCCAAATTAGTAAAAAAAAGAGATGGTTGCCTATAATAAATTTAAAAAGTATAATTATCTTTACTATATTTGAGAATATCTGAAAACTTAATGTCAGTATTACGACTTTCGTAAATTTTTCTATCATAATGATAAAAAAAAAACTTCTGTTATTGTTAGAATTAAGTTTTGTTACTTTAAAAAATAAAATTTGGGTTTATGAATGTCATTTATAATTATGTTTCAAATTTT
>JAITGU010000010.1 GCA_031280375.1 Candidatus Methanovirga procula
CATTAGGTTAATATGGAGTTTCATATATTTATAAATCTTATCAAAATATGCTATTTTTTCTGAAAGAAAATTAGAAGACAAAGTCTTCGTTTTTTATAGGTTAATAGAAACTCTCTTAATTATAAAATAAATATGTGAAATATTTTTAAAAAATAGGAATCGAAATACAATAAATTAAAATTTAATCAATAATACTAATAATTTAATTGCTAAATGGTGAACTATAATTAAATTATTAATATCAAGAAAGAGTCTGTCTAACAACTATGTTCACATGAAAAATAAGACAGTGTATTTCTTTAAACTAAAAATAAAGCAATCAAATCTTTAAAATTAAACTTAAAAATATGAATTTCAAAACCAGTTTTATTTGAATTAAATTTCCATCATTAATGAATAATAAATTTAAAATCTTCTTCTTTAATTATTTTAATTACTTCATCCTGAATTATTTTAATCAAATCCACATTATCATAATCATCCAAATCATAAAATATTGATTTTTTAGATTTAAAAAGTTTTTTAAAAATTAATTTTCCCACTATATCATCAAAACCATTTTCAAGTTCGATGATTATTGACTTTTTATTTTTAAATGGAGATTCAACAACTTTATCCACATCCCCATCGGTTATTCCTATAATTGGAATGTTAAGTCTGTATAGTATATCTGAGGATACGAGACTTGTATCATCACCAACAGTAACAACCAAATCACAATCTTTGAAACTGTAAACATCTTCAGCTATATGGTTTAAAAGAGAAACCTTAAATATATGAGTGCTTTTATGGTTTAAAATTCTTGGTTTAACTTTAGATGTACGAAGTAAGCCTGTTTTAACAATAGCTGTATTCAAATCAATTTTCGATAACTTTTCAACACCGTGTTTTTTCACCTCACCACCAATCATATCAACAATATAACCATTTTCAGCTATTAAGGTTAAGTCTTTTGAAGTGGATTTCCCAACCACAACACCATTTACAAATATGTTTTCATTAGGAAGAACACCTTTAATAGCCCTATAAACCTTATTTTGATTATTGGTAGTGTTACATATTTCTATTGGTTTGTTTGTGTTTAAATAGCTATTGTATAAATCTAAGTATTGTGGGAAGTGTTTTTCTATTATTAATTTTGGATTAATCACATTTAAATTAAAGTGTTTACTTATCTTTTGAACGATTGTTTGTGGAGCATCATTCCATTGGATTATTGTTCCATTGTCTTCTCCAGGCCTTTCAATTTGGATAAAATGTGGTTTTTTCCAGTTATTCTTAATGAATGAATTGTTAAAAACCTTAAATCCAAAACTATGTCCTGTCACATCAGATTTTCCATAATTTACCAATATTATTAAATCAAGCCCAGTTTCTTTAAGAATAGCTATTGATTCACTTGGTAATCTTTTATGACTAATATCAATAACATTTTCAAGATATGAATCAATGACAGCTGTTCGTCCCATTGTCCCGCCTAAAATAGCTTTAACATCAGCGAACTCAGATAAGAAATCTATAATTTTCTCTGCAAATCCAGAATCTATAATCTTAGGTCCATGGACAACAAGACCAATCAATAATTTTTCTTTCAACGAAAAACCTCTTTTAGAAATAATAGCTATTTAAAGTGTTCATATCCTTTTAATTTAATATCTTCAATTTCTCCATTACTTAATGATAGTTGAATTTTATTTGATTGGTTGACTTCACCGATTATATAGTATTCTTCATCTTTGAAATAATCTTTAAATTCATTGAATTTGTTTGAATTTATGGTGAATAACAATTCAAAATCTTCACCAAAATTGAATATTAAATCCTGATAATCTTTATCTAAGAAAATAGCTATTTTCTTTATAATAGCTATAGATGGGATTTTATCTTCATAAATTAAAAATCCTAAATTCTCTGACTTTTTACTATATTTATTTGAAGAATTATGTAGTTGATGTAGTTCTGCACTTAATCCATCTGTAATATCTGTTGCTGAAGTTATCATATTAGATTCTTTTAACAGCAAACCTTCATTAACTTTAGCTATTGGAGAGAGTATTTTTGAAACTGATTTATCTATGAATTTTGAACTTAAACCTTCATCAATCAACCTTTTTTTTGTTTTCTCAAGTCCTTGATTTAAAATTTCAAATCCAATGCTTGATAAACCAATTTCACCAGAAATAGCTATTAAATCCCCGTTTTTAAATCCATACTGCATTAGAACATTTTCATCATCACTTACTCCAATTCCAGTACCTGAGATTACAAGTTCATCTCCTTCATTTGTATCTCCACCAATGAGTGGGGAATTGTAAAAGGAACAGGCTTCAAGAATACCATTCATTAAATCATTAAATTCATTGATACAAAGATTTTTAGGAAGAGCAAGGGAAATTAAAATTCCAATTGGATAAGCACCCATTCCAGCAATATCACTTAAATTCGATGTCACAGATTTAAATCCTCTCTGATAATAAGTCATTTCCTTAGGAAAATGATGTTTTTCAATTAGCATATCACTACTAAGCACTAAGTACTTATTACCAATAGCTACTATTCCAGCATCATCTCCAATGTGAGACCTTAAAAAGTTTTTATCATCTGTTTGAAAACTCTCTGATTTTTTAATAATCATTTCTATAAGTTTTTTTTCACCAAAGTCCCTAATTGGATCTTTACCAATCATCAAGCCTCCTCAAATATCATAAAATCACAAGCCATCATGTTTTTTTTATTTTCCACTGTATTTTTTAAATAAATTTTATTAAATATGTTTTTTTTATATTAATACTTCAAAAATTAAATTTTGAGTCTGTCTAACAATTATTTTCACATGCAAAATCAGACTGTATAATGCAATGCCATCAACTTAATGATTTTTATTTTAATTAAGTTATATATTTTTTCATGATTTTAAATAAATTGCAAGTTTTTTTATATAAATTTGTTTAATTATTTATGAAATATATTCAACAAGATTTTCTTAAGTTGATAATATTGACATTGATCCTAATTATTTCTCTTGCATTTTTCATACCTTTCTTTTTAAATTCCTTTAAGAATCTGATTTTTTTCTTTTAGTTTAGTTTGTATAGCTTTCATACTTACTATATTATTATTAGAAACTCAAAAACAAATATTTAATACATATATCTCTAACGATTCTGGTTTTCCATCTGTAGAATATGAGTTGGCTACAAGTTGAATAAATTTATGCATTTTTAGTTGTTTATATTTTCTATTTGGCATTTTAGATTTATTTTGCTTCCACCACTTTTTAGTTTTATTTCTTTGATTGCGAGACCTATCATTATTATGTTGTTGTCTTCATAGAGTTCATAGTAACCTTTTTCTTTGATTTGGTTTAATGATTTAGTTGCAAGTTTAGCAATGTCATTTTTTTGTTGTTGGGTGTATTTAACTTCAACTATTATTGCATTTCCTTTTTCATCGGTGAATGGGTAGTATGTGTCTTCTTCTTCAATAGTTATATCTAATCTTCCACTGAACATACTTACCTCAGAGTTTGTCTGAAATCCTAAGGATTTTAATGCTGCATAGATAAGTGTTTGGTAGTATTTCCAGTTTCTTATTTTAAGCTGATATGGAGTGTTTACAATTTCTTTTTTTAAGTATTTGCTTAATGTTTCGCAACTTCCTTTTTTCAAATCTTCCCAAATTTCTTTTTTCCTAGATAAGAAATTGTTTTCTGCTTTTGTGTAGAAATTAGTGAATAAATTTTCTGTTATTGACATTTCAACCTCGTGATTAGGAATTTTAAGAG
>JAITGU010000072.1 GCA_031280375.1 Candidatus Methanovirga procula
CTGTGCAAAATCTATGATTTTGCAACACACGGAGAATTTTCAATTCTCCTAAGTTTAAAAGCTAATACTTTTAAAGTAAAGAATTTTTAGTAAGTATTAATTTTATCGATATTAACAAACTGAGGTTAATAGAAACTCTCATATATAAAGAAATCATGAAAATTGGAAAAAATTCCACAAAAATTTACACCCCCATATTATAGAAACTATAATTAATAATAATGGATAAATTTGTGATTGATGAACAAAGTGCTATGGAGATTTATAGATCAGTCCCCGATGGTCAAATATTGTGTTCTGCCCTTACTGTGATTCATATGAGACTTATAATAAAAGATCTCAAGAAAAGTATATTCGAAGACATAGTTATAAGTCTTGTGGAAAAAACTTCAATAACTTCACTAAAAACCTTGTTTACTAAATAATAGAAATATCATTTGGTAATTACTCTATATATTAGTCAATATGAAGTTTTAAAAGTGTTTTACAATTTTTCTAAAAGAACTTAATCTTCATAGAAATACTGTTGGAAGCTGTTATATATGATTTTCCAGTATTCTATTTAATTATAAAATAGGATGCTCCAGATAAAATTTTGCAAACTATATTTAAAAATGTAATATGTTAAGTGCATGAGCCAGTAAAGTTTTTGCAACAACTTGACTCCATGAGTCTTTTTTTTTTATTGTTATTTTTTAATTTTTTTCTATTTTCTTTAACTTTTTTTTATTTAGTGATATATTATAATTTTAATTAAATGTATATTATTTTTAATAATTTATAGTTATATTATATGATTATTATAATGATTATGTCTTTAAATTTATAATGAATAAAAAATACTTTTAATGTAGGATATTTTATTAATTAATATAACTAATAGTTATTATTGATTAATATTATATCCAATATGAATTAAAATATTTAATAGTAACGAGTTGATGAAATGAAGTTTACAATTAAGAATAAAGATTCAAGAGGAAGAATAGGTGTTTTTGAAACAAAACATGGTCTTGTTAGAACACCTAATTTGATGCCTGTTATTCACCCAGGAAAACAAACAATTGATATTAATAAGTTTGGTGTAGATATTGTAATCACCAATGCATATATAGTCTATAAGGATGAGAAATTAAGAAATGAAGCTTTAAATTATGGAATTCATAAGTTAATCAATTTTGATAAAAGTGTTATGACAGATTCTGGTTCTTATCAACTTTCAGTTTATGGGGATCTTGAAATAAGCAATCAAGAAATCATTGAATTTCAAGAAGCAATAAAAACAGATATTGGGACATCATTAGATATTCCAACTGCTCCGTATTCAACAAGAGCTAAAGCAGAGAAAGATTTAGAAATCACTTTTAACCGTGCGAAAGAAGCAAAAAAAATTAGAGACAGCAAAAAAATGGAAATTTTACTTAATTCTGTGGTACAAGGCTCAACATTTTCAGATTTAAGAGCTAAATCTGCAAAAGATCTTTCTACTCTAAACTGTGATATTTATCCTATTGGAGCTGTTGTTCCGTTAATGGAGTCTTATTCTTATACAGACTTAGTGGATGTGGTAATGAATTCCATATCTAATTTACCTGATTCTAAACCAAGGCATTTAATGGGAGCTGGACATCCAATGTTGTTTGCTTTAGCTGCAGCAATGGGGTGTGATTTATTTGATTCCGCAGCTTACATATTATACGCTGAAAATGACAGATTTTTAACCGTGAGAGGAAGCTATAAACTGGAAGACTTACATGAAATGCCTTGTTCTTGTGAAATTTGTGATAAATACACTCCTGATGATTTAAGAGGAATGGATAAGAAAGAAAGAACAAAAATAATAGCTGAACATAATTTATATGCAAGTTTTGCAGAGATTAGAGTTATTAGACAGGCCATTATGGATGGAAATCTCACAGAACTTGTTGAAGAAAGGTCAAGAGTCCACCCAACCTTATTAAATGCATACAGAAGACTTGGAGATTATTCTAACAGTTTAGAAGTTTATGAACCCCGAGTTAAAAAATCAGCATTTTTCTACACAGGGTCAGAATCCTTAAAAAGACCAGAAGTAAGAAGACATTTAATAAAATTAGATGAATTAGACAAAAAAAGAGATTTAGCTATTTTGCCACCATATAAGAAACCATACTCAAATCATCTTCCTGATAACTTAGGAAAATTTTATGTTTATGGTGATGAAATGGATGTTGATTTAGATAACACAGATTTTATGGTTGCTGATATTCCATTTGCTTTAATTCCTTTAAATATTGATGAAGTATATCCTTTATCTCAACACGAATCTCCCAGTATAAAAGATATTGATGGAATTGAGTTTGTTAAAAATTTTTTATTAGATTTTGTTGATAACTATTCACAGATATTAATACACAGCCATGTAGTTGAAGATTATCAATTAGATTTATATAAAATACATCCTCAATCATATATGATTAATTTTAAAGTCAATGACTACGATAAAATAAAATCGATTGCTGATTATCAGTTTGGTAATGGAACAGGAGATGTTTTATTTAAAGATGAAATTAAAATTGAGAAAAGTAAAAAAACTAATAAAATTAGACATATATACTGTGATGGAGAGCTTGTAGCGAATATGAGGGCTTCAGATTCTTATTTTGTTCTTGCAAAAGAAGGTGCGAGGCGATTACATAAAGCTATTAAATTCCCTAACAATAGAGTTGTTGTAAATTCTGATGCTGAATCATTTACTCGCGAAGGTAAATCTGTATTTTCAAAGTTTGTTGTTGATTGTGATTCCAACATTCGTGCTAAGGATGAGGTTTTGATTGTTAATGAAAATGATGATTTGCTGGCTTTTGGTAGATCATTACTTAATCATAATGAAATTATGAATTTTAACACTGGTCAAGCTATTAAAAATAGAAAAGGGTTTAATTAGATAATAGCTATTTTTATAAAGAAATCATCAAGTCTTTCATAATATAATTGAATGAAAGCTATTCTTTTTATTTTTAAAACATTTAATTTAATTTAATTTTTTTCATAGTCCTTGACATAATTTTTTAAGTAATGGACCTTTTAAATAAATATAATATTATTTTATTTCAAGTTTTATTTAATTATAGTCCTTGATATTAATAATTTAATTAATAAATTTTTTATATAATCTTCTGTTATCAAAAATATCTTCAAACATGACCTATTTCACTATTAAATAAGTCATGTTTAAAATGATATTTTAATAAGTAAAAATTAATTATTCTAAAAAATTGAACCTTTATATTATGTATTTTATATAATAAAGAATAATTGATAGAATAATATTACTTCAAAGGAATTTATTTTTTAAAAACATTATCAAACTTACCATCACTAAATTATTATGGATAATTTTAAAATTTAAGTATTTTAGCAAACTAAGTTTTTTTTTAGATGTTTTGAGTCTGTCTAACAATTATTTTCAGATGAAAAATAAGACTGTATATTTCTTCAAATTAAAAATAGAACAACCATTTTTTTTAAAAATTTGAGTTGTTAGACCTCCTCGTTTGTCGAATTTTTTTTTGATGAATCTTAAATCAAAATATTTATATAGTGGTTATGTTGAAACCTAATATGGTCATCATCAGATATAATAAAAATATGAACTTAAAATGTTTATTAATCTAATATAATAGCTGATTTTATAAAATGAACCATACATCAATATAATAATTAAATTCTTTAAAAATTTTAAATAAAAATAATAATATTAACTTAAATATTTTAAGATTGAAAATTAGATATTTTAAGATGAAAAGTTAAATATACTCAGGTTAAATAAATTTAAAAAATGCATAAGTTAACAGCGTTAATACTATATCAATCAATAAAATTTATTTATTTTATTTTTAAAATAAAATTTTTAGGGGGGTTTAAAATTTTTAGTATTCTGGTTTAAAAGCTTTTAATTCTATTTACGGAGCTTAATTTATTTGAGAGAGAGAGAGAGATATTTTAATAAATAAAAGGTTTTTATTCATTTTTTAATCAAATAAAAAGATTTTAGAAAGCTTTTAATTACAAAATAAAATCAATATATTTATATATAACTTGTTTACTAATACCATATTGGAGCATTTATTTAATAAAAAATATGCTCTATCAAATGAAAAGCATATCAACTACAAATACAAATAATGATATACATCAATATAATAATATATGGCAACAATTGCTTTGTAGTTTAAAAATGTTTGATTTTGATTGTAAAAAACAAAAAGGAGGTGAATACAAAATGATGAAAAAAATTTCAGCAATATCCCTAATACTCCTATTATTAGGAGGTTCCATAAGTGCAGTATCTGCTAGAACATATTCAACATTCCATGCTGGTGATTGTCGAGGAAATTTACTAATGTACAATGGTAATGATCAGCAAACTTGGAATTGGGACTTTAATTGCAATGTTAATGGAGGTGAGGCAACTATTTGGACGGATGGTTTTAGAAAAGTAGATATAGATCCTTTAGGATGGTTTAATCCACATACATATCAAGGTTGGGATACTGTTCCTTCTAATGTCTATATGGAGTATAATGGTGATGGTAAAATCGTTTTGAGTTGGTAATATCTCAAAATATGGATCTGTTTAATCTGGATCTGTTTAATCCATACCATCGATTTAAGAAATATTGTTAAATGTTTTAGGCTCACGCACTCGACATGTTACAAAATTTGTAATATCTTAGGTGCATGAGCCATATTTTAACAAAAAATTAAACAAAAATATATTTAAAATTATGAAAAATATAATGATAGTAAAAAAAATGGTTTGATCATGTCGTTTAAAAAGTTTATTTTAAAAAGTATAGTTAGAAAAAAATCCAAATTTGTATATCAATTATTAGGTATAACCATACCTATCTTCATAATTCTTTTTTTTGCTATTAATTTACAAACAACTAAGAATTTCAATGAAAATTTTATGCCTATTCATGATATAAGTATATTGGGGGCCCCTGATGTCAATCATGAATCTTTACCCATACGAAAATTTAGTGGATAAAATAAAAAAGGATAAACGTGTTGATAAAGTAGCTGGAATAATTAAGGCATATGTTAACATTAATAATGCTAATTGTCGTGTAATTGGTGTTAATTCATCAGATACAGATTTTTTGAAAATGAAACTTGCTACTGGTAGAAAATTTAATAATGATAAAAAAGAAATAATATTATCTAACGAAACTGCTGAAATGTTAAATAAAACTGTTGGAGAATATATTTCTCTTAATAATGGAGAGTATAATGTTGTTGGAATAACTATTAAAACTGGAAAAAGTGGTCAATTTAATGAGTCTTATATTTCCTTAAAAAATATTCAAGAATTAAATATATCTACAAGAAAAAATGTAAGCATGTCTTATCAGGGACATGTTGAAACAATTCATATTAATATTAAAAGAAATGAGAATAATAGTAAAATTGTAGAAGATTTAAAAAATCAATATAATAATGAAAATATTGTTGTTTTGGGAGATAGACCCGAGAGTGTAGAAATGAGAAAGTATGAAGATATGGAACAAAAAATAATATTTATTTTAGTTCCAACAATAATAGGGATTTTATTAACTTTACTGATCATGATGAAGTCAGTTGGTGATAGGACAGGAGAAATTGGTGTTTTAAAAGCGATAGGTTGGAAATCAAGAAGAATTTTCATGATGATACTGGGTGAAACATTCATACTATCAATACTATCTTTTATTTTTGCTTCAATAATTGCAATTTTAATAACTTTTTACACATGGTTACACAATCCAATATATATTCTAAATTTTTACACATTCATACAAACATTATCACTTTCAACATTTTTACAAACATTCTTGATAGTTATTGCAATGGCTTTGTTAGGCTCTTTAGTTCCTGCCATTAAAGCAAGTAGATTATCCCCAGATGAAGCTGTGAGAAAATAAATAATAGCAAAGAAGGTGTTTTTATGGTTAATATTGTAGAAATTGAGGGTTTAGTAAAATCTTATGAGAAAGGTAGTGTTAAAGCATTGGATGGTATTGATTTGATAATTGAGGAAGGTGAATTTGTGGCTATTATGGGTTCGTCTGGGTCAGGCAAGTCAACACTACTGAATATGATTGGTGCTTTGGATAGGGCAGATAAAGGTAAAATCATTGTAGATAATCATGATCTTTTATTAGAGAAAGATTTAAGTAGTTTTCGTTCACAAACCATTGGATTTGTTTTTCAGTTGGATAATCTTCTTCCAATGCTATCATCTGTTGAGAATGTTGAACTTCCTGCTTATGAATCCAAGGTTTCATCCTCGGAAATGAGGGAAAAGGCATTAATGTTGTTGGAAAGTGTTGGTTTAGGAGACAAATCCAATTTTTCTCCTGTGAAATTATCTGGTGGTGAAAGACAGAGAATAGCTGTTGCACGAGCTCTTATTAATTCTCCTTCAATTATTC
>JAITGU010000092.1 GCA_031280375.1 Candidatus Methanovirga procula
TTACCAAAAATCAAAGATTTTTGTAATTATGAAAATTACCAAAAATTGCTTTGCAATTTTTGTAATTATGAAAATCCAAAGGATTTTCAGTAATCCAAAGGATTTTCAGTGATTTTATAAATTTATAAGATTTTCAAAAAGACTGTAAAATTAATTTAAATGATAATTTAAAGTAGTTCTATAAATCGTTATATACTTCAAAGTAGTATACTATAAAATATATTTTTAATATGATATAGTAATAACACATTAATATAATTATAATAGAAATAATAGTAATAGAAATAGTAATAAGAGAAATAATTAAAAAAAATCAATAAATATTCAACATATAGCTAAAATATAATATGATCAGTGATTAAAAATGATAAATGAAAAAGAAATTCAAGATTGGTTAGTAGAAGAAGGATTTTTTAAGGAAAAAATACACGATGAAAACTCAATATTCCATTTTATAGTGAATTATCCTGAAAATAATATAATTGACATTATTCAACCAAAAGGAAAGGGAGATATGATAATTATTGGATGTGCAACTAATATGTCTCCTGAACATTTAAATATTGTTATGACTTCATCTATGGATAAAAAAATAGAACTTATATGGAACTTTAAATACATCATTAACCAATTTTTATTAGATTTCCAAATTCAACATCCAGATAATATTCTGCAATCATTTATTATATCAAACACAATTTATGAAGATGGACTAACTAAACATAGCTTAATATTTGAGATCAAGAAGATTTTCAAAGCAAAACTCCAATGTCTACTACAAATGGAAAAGATTTTTAACACAGAACTTGATGAAAAAACAGTTAAATATAATGACGATGGAATGTTTAGATAAATTAAATTTTAACAGTGCATGTTAAATGATTGAGTCCATAAAATAGATTCTTTAATAG
The DNA here is from genome assembly GCA_031280375.1 of Candidatus Methanovirga procula. Lineage (GTDB taxonomy): Archaea > Methanobacteriota > Methanobacteria > Methanobacteriales > Methanobacteriaceae > Methanovirga > Methanovirga procula. The sequence continues at coordinate 912 of JAITGU010000092.1, forward strand.
AAATAGTTGAAAGATTATTAAATGAAAACAATAGATAGACTTGGACAGAAAAAATTTAAAAAACATGCCCCAATGTTGAATATTATGCAAGAATTGACTTTGTTCACAACAACAGGAATTTTGTTCCTAATTTTTCTAAAAAGAGGATACATGTATTTTCAATGATTTAAAAAAAATATTTAAGATTCCATTACATTTTCTATTTTATTTAACAAATAGAACAGTGTAATAGCTGTTAGTATTGGTAAACAAGCCAATATAAGAAAATAATGTGAATCATTATTAAAAAATTTAACAATTTGTGAATTCAATGCTTGTGCACTTGCATTAGTTAAACCAACCAAAAACATCATTCTTGCTTTGTAAAGTTCTGGAGATAAAACATAAGAAATAGAATCCGCAAGGGGAGATATTAAAGCTTCTCCAATAGCTATTAAAAAAATTGTGAAAATCAACCAAACAACATTGATATTAGAACTCAAACCTAATATTAACTGAGGAATAGATAAAATAATGTATGCTAATCCTGTTATTAACAATCCATAAAAAAATTTTTTTGGTGTTGAAGGATTTTTATCACCTAATTTCTCCCATAAGTAAACAAAAAAAGGCATTAATATTATTATAAATAATGGATTAAAAGATTGTAGCCAATGTAGTGGCATTCCTAAAAGATTAACATTATTTTGAGCAAACAATGTGAGTATAATGGGTATTTGCTCTGCCATTATCCAAAAAATCAATGATGATAGGAACAAAGGAATGAAAATAACTACTTTGGAACGTTCTTTCTTAGTTATTTTCTTTGATGATAGAATTGAATAAAATAAACTAATAGGTAATATTCCACTGATGAATATGGTTGTTACTAAAATTATATTATCAACAGTTAACAAATTAAATAAATACATTACTAACAAGACAGAAAATATGAACACTAAAAATAAGGCTACATTTTTTATTAAATCCTTAAGTTCATGGCTTTGAATTTTATCCAATGGACGGAATGATTTTTCATTAAAGTGTCTTTTTTCTGTAAGTACAAAAATTAGAAATCCTATAAACATTCCTATTGCTGCTACTGTAAAGCCCCAATGGAAATTATAACTCATACCCAGCCATCCAACAATTAATGGAGATATAAAAGATCCTATATTAGCAATCAAATAAAATATTTGAAATGCAGCATCTCTTTTATTATCTTTTCCTTCAAATGCATGACCAATTATAACCTTCACACCTTTTGACATTCCAGTACCTATAAGAACTAAACCTAATCCTATGAATAGACCAGCTATTCCTTGAAGAAATCCTAAAGCTACATGACCAAGTATCACTATGATACTTCCATAAAGATTAGCATAGTAAGGTCCTAAAATCCTGTCGGTAACATAAGAACCTATAACACCAAGCATAAAAGTTAGTGAACCATATATTGCAACTATTGAAGCAGCTGCTGATTTTTCAATTCCAAGACCTCCTTGAGTTACAGCATAAATCATATATAAGAGTAAAATAGCTTTCATTCCATAATAACTAAACATCCACCCAAATTCAAGGGAGCCTAACGAATAAAAGAATTTAGGAAATTTAAAATAAGATAACATATTACTCACTCCAAAATATTAACATAACTCATTATATAACATATTTAATATTATAACATCTATAAATATGAATAATTATAATATATAACTGTATCCTTTTATATGGAATATGAAGTGTGAATTCATTAACTCCACTCTTTTTTACAGTCATTCTATTGAATACATTATCTAAAGATAATGAATTATCTAAAATAGAATACGATGTTTTATTAACACTGAAATTAAAAATTAAACTAAATGATTTAAAATAGCTGATACAAACTGTGTTTTAGCTATTCCCTCTACGAATTCTGATAAATCCGCTGCTTCTTCAATATTGGGTCCTACCGAAATAATTCCATGATTTTTTAAAATTAAAACATCCTCATATTTAAGGGCGATTGAAGCATATTTTGCTAACTCATCACTTCCAGGGACTTTATATGGAATTTCATTAATGTATTCGCTTTTAATCTTACCAAAACCTTCTAATCGTTTCAGATGAGAATTTGAAAATGAAAATCCAGTTGCATAAGGTGAATGTGTGTGAACTATTCCATTAATATCTTCTCTTTCTTTATAGATATCTAAATGCATTTGCAGTTCAGATGAAGGAACACCGTCAGTTAAAATATCTCCATCAATATTTGTCAACACAATATCTCCTTGTTTAAGCTTATTCAATGACTTAAGTGTAGGGGTAATAGCTATTAAATCTTCGCCATCTTCTCTCACCCGACCACTTACATTCCCTGCTTTACCAAGAACTAAATTTCTCTCAAAAATATATTTAGAGACAGAAAGAACCTCTTTAACTAACTCCATACTCATCACCATAAAAAAAACTAAAAAATCATTTGGTTATAGTAAAATAAAACCTATAAAAGCAACTTTGTTTTTCAAAAGTAATAAAACTTACTATTTATAGCTTGTGACATATTTTTTAGTAATTGAATTATTAATATATGCTTGATTAAATTTCAATTTATTATATTTTAATTCTTATTTTTTAAAAATATCAGATATGATTATTTTAATATTAAAATAAAGATTATTTAATAAATTCATTAAGAATATAAAATGTTTCATATAAAAAATAAGAAAAAATTTTAAAATGCTGAAAATTTTGTCTTAGACTATAATATTTTAACATAAAAGAAGTGATAATTATGTATTATTAAGTCAATGTAAATCTAAAAAATGCTAAAAAATGGACTAATTGTACTCACATCAATTAAAAACTTAAAACAACTATAATAATCGAACTATACAGATAATCATAACTCACATATTACACCACAAACTAACTCCACACATCGAATCTTTTACAAAAAAAAGAAGACAAAAACTCAAAAAACCTCCAAATATAATGATCATCTAATAATCCTAATCATATAAAACAAACCACAAACAACCAAAATAACCAAAACCAATAATAGTAACAAACTCCAAAACAAACTACCACCAAACCCATCATCTTCAGAATCAACACTTCAATCTAAAGGTGTGCCGTTAACTGCGGTTAAAGTGGTGTTAATGTTCATCTCACTCCCAAATGTAATATTACTAATAGTATTTAACTTAAGACTTGTGTTCATCTTAGCCACAGTAAAGTTAGTATTATTATTGCTTTGAAGTATTCCGATGAAAAATAAGCAGTCCCCAAAAGGTATGACTATGAATATAAAAGAAACGGTAAAGCGAATATTTTTTGTTGCTGTTGATTACCAAAAATATGCTTTGCAATTTTTGTAATTATGAAAATCTTCGATTTTCAGTAATCCACGGATTTTCAGTGATTTTAAAGGAGGAGGGAAAAGAGACATTACAGTTACAGACAGAAGAACCAAGAAAGATTTCGCAGAATATATTAAATATTTAGTCGATGAAGTCTTCACTGATGCTTATAAAAATAAGATTCGTGATGGATATTATCCAAATCTCTGATTTGGATGGTAAGCAAAATCTATGATTTTGGAGACTGTAAAAAAGTGTGGAGTTTTTTCGATTTTTGAAAAAAAATCAAAAATCGTTGAAAATCCTTATTTTACTAAAATACCAATTACAAAAAATTAATATTGGTAAAATACACTTGAAACACTACTTATCAAAAAAAACAGACAGAATAAAATA
>JAITGU010000131.1 GCA_031280375.1 Candidatus Methanovirga procula
CTACATTTGTTGCTGATAAGATTAATTATATTGTTCATAATTATCACTTTATACCATTATAACATGTGAAGTCTCTAATACTCAAATTAAAACCACAAGGGGAGGGTGTGAATAATCGATACCTTTATATACTTACTACCACATTAGGTTAATATGGGAGTTTCATAATTTATAAATACTTATCCAAAATATGCTATTTTTGGTAGGTTAATAGAAACTCTCATATGTGGAGTCTGTCTAACAATTCTGATTCGCTGAACAAAAATTTAATTTATAGATTTTCATTGAAAATTATTTAAATTATTTTAAATATTTAAAAATTTATTATAAAAATGTTTTTATTAGTCAATACATGAAAGACAGACCAAAAAGTGAGATCACTGAATAAAGACAAATTTACAGTGAAATTAGATGAGAGCAGTAAAAGTTTCATCAGTGATAATTTAAGAGAATTAGTTTTAAGAGAATTAGTTTTCAGAAATCATGAATAAAAGCAAATAGGAGTGTATTTTGGTATGATACCACAAGGAATAAGTGGCTAAAACCCATGTGAATAAATTAAATATATATTTCAAAAGGAGGAATTTCTAATGTTTAGTTTAGGTAAAATATTTGGTATAGGTTTAATAGCTTTAATGCTATTAACTGGTATAAGTGCTTCTGCAGCTGCAGGCGATAAGTTTTTAAGTATTCATGCAAGGACACAGAATAATGATGGTGATGGACTAATATTATTTTATAATACAAAGGATAATTACATTTCTCAGCAACCTATCAGTAAAGGTGAAACTGTAAAAGTGAATTTAACCCAGTTTCCTGATATTGATAGAATAGTTTTCCATAGTAATGGTAGACATACTGATTATGATGCAAGAGTATATGGTATTCATAATTTTGTTAGTGCTCCAGCATGGGAAGATTATACTGATTATAATCTTAATGTAGATTTCTATAAGAAAACTATGTACTACAATAGAGTGTACTACGAAACTGGTTGGTATTATAAAAATAGTTACCCAGGCTCTTATGCTTTACATTTTACAAGTGCATTGGAAAGAGGTTTTTTCAATAAAAACTATGATATTATTGAAAAATTTTAATGGAGGAATTTTAAATGTTTGGTTTAGATAAAGTATTTGGTGTAGTTTTAATAGCTTTAATGCTATTAACTGGTATAAGTGCTTCTGCAGCTGCAGGCGATAAGTTTTTAACTGTGCATGCAAGAACACAAAATAATGATGGTGATGGTGTAATATTATTTTTCGATATAAAGGATAATTACATAAGCCAACAATCAATATGTAAAGGTGAAACTGTAATCATTAATTTAACTCAGTTCCCTAATGTGAATCGCTTAACTTTTAACAGTAAAAACAGACATCAAATGTATAATGCCAATATAGATGATATACAGAATTATATCCATAATTCTGCATGGGAAAACGAAACAGATTATTATTTAGATGTGAATTTTTATAAGAAAACTGCATACGATAATACTGTTTTCTATCCAAATGGTTGGGTTTATGCTCGTGATTTACATAATTGGCCTGATGTTGATTTTAGTTTTAGTGCTATCCAAAATGGTGTTTTTGGTAAGTGTCCTGCTATTGGATATTATTGGAAAAGACTATAAAAAATATTTTTTTTTTTAGAGAGGAGGATTGATTATTATGAAAAATGGAAAATAATAGGATTAAGCATGATTCTGCTATTTTTAAGTGCTGATTTTGGCACACCTATAGCAGCTGAGTACAGTAAACCAAGTTTTAAGGAAATTTTAACAGATACTTTAGATGTGCCACTTAATGGTGCAGTTAATAGTTCTTTAATCGGTAATTTGGATTTGGATAATAGTAGTAATAGCACGGACAATAATAGTGTTGTTTTTAATCGTATAATACAATTTAATCCTAACGCTACTATAGGTGAGGTTATTGCTTGCAATATGATGTTTGAAGAGCAATTAAATAAAACTAACACTGATTTTGATTTAAGTTTGTATACTGCTTACTTAAATAATTCCAGTAGTTATCCAATAAGTGGATTAAATTTAACTGCTCGTGAATTATATAATCAAGCTCCAGGTGTTCCAGCTTTTAATGAAGAAAAAACTGTAGGTTCAATTGTAGAGGAATTAGTAAAAAGAGGATTTTTCTATTGTTAAAAATTTATTTTTAACTTAAAATAATTTATTCTTCGTTTTAAAAACATTAGTTAAAAATAATTTAATCCATTATTAAATAATTTTTTTTATGATAATTTTATGCTGTATATTATGATAAAACTCATGAAAAAAAAATGAAAAAAACTTTACAAGAATTTACAATTCCAAGAAAAACATTTATATATGAGAATTATCATAAATCATATTGCTGACTTATTTTGTTAGATTTATATTTTTTTCTATATATTTGCGGTGTTAGTCCAGCCTGGTTAAGATACTGCCCTGCCACGGCAGAGACCTGGGTTCAATTCCCGGACGCCGCATCGCGGCTGTAGTATAGTCTGGTTAGTACTTGGGCCTTCCAAGCCTACAGCCTGGGTTCAAATCCCAGCAGCCGCATTTTCACAGACGGTCTTTTTTTTACATGCTTTGATATTTATTCCCATATAATTCTTTTTAATATAATCCTAATATCTTTTTATATGCTTTTTTCAATTAATAAGACTGATTTTTTTGATGTTCTAATGATTTGAGATTATTTTATTCTTAATATTAAAATTTAAATTGTTTAAGTTCATTAACTTTATAAATAAATAATTTTTTTATCCATTATTATATATTTGAAAAATAGAAAAGATTTAAAAAATAAAGAACAAGATACTCTAATTTAAAAAATTTTAATATTAATTCTACGGTTGGATTACACTCGACATTAATTGATTTAACTCACAAATTAAAAGATAGTATTTCTGTATTTCCCGATGATTCTGAGTTTAAATTAAAAACACAGTGCTTCAATAAGAAATATCACCTATCTGAAATTAAAGCTGGACTTCATAGTGGAACTCATATAGACTCACCATACCATTATATAAAGAATGGGAAAAAAGTATTTGAAATAGAGTTAAATGATCTAATAGGCAGAACAGATATTCTAAGCCTTGAAAACACAACAAATAAAGAAATAGCTACTGAAACTCTGAAAATCCCAGAAAATACAGAAAAAATTATTATTTTAAAAACAGGTTGGTTTAAAGAGTGGGGGAATAAAAACTATTTTAAAGAAAATTTTTATCTCTCAAAAGAAATAGCTAAATTATTTATAGATTTAAAAATAAAAGGAATAGCTACTGACACACCTAATGTTGACAAGTATGATAAAGCAACTATTCATAAACTACTACTTAAAAATGATATTTGGATAGTCGAAAACTTAACAAATTTAGATAAAGTAAATGAAGATAAATATTATGGATTTTTCATTCCATTAAACATCAACAGCGAAACATCATTCATATGTTCTTACCTCCAAACTTTTTAAAAACGGAAACTTCGTTTCCTAACTTACCTAAATGTAAGAAAAGTTTGATCAAAACTATTAACTTAATAAATCATTTATTCAAAATAAATAACTCCATATATTAATTATCTTTATCAAAAGAGAATCATAAACAATGAACTATAAAAACATCTTAAAAGCAATAAAACCAAATCAAAATGAAAAAAATAGAGTTAAAGATATTGTAGATAAGATCATCAAAATTATTGAAGAAAAAGCTACAAATGAAGGTTATAAGGTTAAAATTCAACTTACAGGGTCAATAGCTAAGAATACATGGCTTTCTGGAAGTGCAGATATTGATATTTTCATGACTTTTCCTCTTGAAGTTGAAATCGGAGAACTTAAAGAAAAAGGATTGAAATTGGCTTACTATTGTAATGAAGTTTTAAATGGGAGAGCTACTGAACAGTATGCTTCACATCCATATTTAAAAATCAATATTGATAATTATACTGTGGACATTGTTCCAGCATACGATATTAAAGATGTTTCTCAAATGAAGTCGGCTGTTGATAGAACAACCTTACATACAAAATACATAGTTAAGAATCTTAAAAATTATCAAATGGATGAGGTTCTATTACTTAAAAAGTTTATGAAGGAAATTAAGGTTTATGGATCGGAATTTAAAACTGGTGGGTTTGCTGGGTATCTATGTGAACTATTAATATTAAACTATGGTTCTTTTGAAAACACAATAAAAGAGGCAAGTAATTGGGCCCAGAAGACAGTGATAGATTTAGAAGAGTATGGAACATGTGAATTATTTAAGGATTGTTTGATAGTTATAGACCCAACAGATAAAAATAGGAATGTTGCTGCTTCACTTACAGAAGAAAAATTGTATGATTTTATTTTTGCTTCCCGAAATTATATTAAAAATCCCAAAGAAAGCTATTTTTTCCCACTTAAGAAAATAAATCTCAGGGAAGAAGAGATTATAAAACAGTTTGAAGATAGACAGACTAAAGTACTTCTTATTTCATTTAGAATCCCAGATATTCCAATTGATAATATTTATCCTCAACTTAAAAAAACATCAGATTCATTGAAAGAAAAATTAGAGGAAATAGGATTTAAGATTGTTAAGAATAGCTATTGGAGCGATGACGATGAAATAGCTATTCTAACTTTGGAGTTTGATAATTGGACTCTTGGAAACTATGAAAAAAATATTGGTCCAAAGATTTGGTATAGAAAGGCATCTGAGCAGTTTGCCTCCATTCATGAAGATGTTTTCTTAGAGGATGGATTTTTAGTTGAAAAAAGAGAAAGAAGGTTTAAAACACCTGAAGATTTTATATGTAATGTTCTAATGGAGGATAACATTAAAGTTTTGAAAATAGGTAAAAATCTTAAAGATAATATAATTGATGGATACAAGCTATTTGATATATATGATGACATTTTAGAAGATGAAGCATTTTTAGATTACTTGGATAACTATTTACATCCATCACAACACTTAAAAAGATGATTTAAACATTTTAAAGTTTAGTCTAATCAAACTCAAAGGTTTCTAAATCCAAGTATATGGATCCATTTGGTGTTAATTCACTTTTCTTTAAAGATAATTTGGAGATTTTCATTTTACCAATTTTTAGGTCTTTAAATTTATTGATCAGATTCTTAACTTCTTTTTTATTTTTTGAATTCTTCATTCTACCAATTGTTAAATGACTTTTAAAATCTTTATCTTTTTTAAATCCTAAATTACTAAATTTTTCATTCAATCTATTAACAAGATTTAAAAGCTCATTATTTTTTGAAGTGCCTATCCATATAACTTTAATATTGTCTTCATTTGGGAAAGTTCCTAAACCATTAATATCTAATTCTATAGGTTTAAAATCCTTTAATAGATCTTTAATAACTTCAAATATTTTTGATACCATATCTTTATCAAGGTCTCCAAAGAATTTAAGTGTAAAATGAAGGTTTTCCTTTGAGACATATTTAATATCTGCATTTGTTGTTTTAAGTTCTTTTTGAACATTTAAAATATTGCTTATTAAATTTTCATCTATATCAGCAGCTAAAAACATTCTTAGTTTAGAGTTGTCAGTCATAAAATCATTTTTCTTAAAATTGCTTAATGTTTTTTTTTTTTAAAAATTATATTCTCTGAATTAATATATTCTTTTTTTAAATTAGTAAAAAATCAATCATAATACTCTTCATCTTAAATATAAAGTACCTAATTTTTAAATTAAAATAAATATTTATATTATAACTAATAAAATTTAAATAGTTATCTATTTTATTTAATGAGAGAAAACAAGAATTCAAGAATGTATTGATTATTAATTTATTTTAGAATACGATAGAAGTGTGTAATCATAGATAATGTGATAATTTACAGCATAAATGAAAGATGTTTTAAATAGCATTGTTCTTATGGAGCATTTTGTAGATATATTGATTGGAGATGTTGGTATGGAATTTAATTTCAAACATAAAATTAATGGTCAGGATTTGATAATAGCTATTGCTCAGGATTATAAAACTTTACAGGTCTTAATGGTTGCTTATATGAGTAAAGAAGCATTAACAAAGACATTAAAAACTAAAAAAGTTCATTATTGGAGTACTTCACGAAATTCATTATGGTTAAAAGGTGAAAGTTCAAATAACTTCCAATATCTTAAAGAAATCTTAGTTGATTGTGATATGGACAGTGTCTTATTGAAGGTTAAGCAAGTTGGTGGTGCATGTCATATAGGCTATAACTCCTGCTTTTTTAGAGAGATGGATACAGGCAAAATAGCTAAGAAGTCTTATAATTTAGATGAGATAAATGAGGATGACTTAAACATGATTTTGGATAAAGTTTTTAATCCTGATGATGTATACTAATTATAGTTGATTTTATGAAAGTTAAACAGATAAATGTTAAAAAGAATATGACTATTGATGAATTAATAGCTGAATTTGAACTTTCTGGTGTTTTAGGTGCTGGTAGGGTTGGGAGAGCAACAAAACTTTTATCAGAAATGATTTCAGATGAAGATACTAAGATATTTTTAAGTATGGGAGGACCACTTGTTCCAGGAGGATTAAGGAATATTATTGTTCAAATGATTAAAAACAAACAAATCGATGTTTTAATTACAAGTGGAGCTAACATAACCCATGATCTTCTTGAAGCATTTGGTGGAAGTCATTATAGAGATTGTGGCTTTGATGATGACCTTCTTAATCATAAAGGAATAGGTCGTATTGATGATATTTATACTCAAAATGAGGATTTTGAAGTTTTTGAAAGAGAAATAACCAATATATTTAGTGAAATAGCTATTACTCATCAACTTATATCTATAAGTGACTTACTTGTAGAAATTGGAAAAAGAGTTGAAGATGAAAATTCAATTTTAAGGGTTGCCTATGAGAATGATGTTAATATATTTTCACCAGGACTTGTGGACAGTATGTTAGGTTTACAGTTGTGGATGTTTACTCAAGACAATGATTTGATAGTGGATGCTGTTAAAGATATGCATACTTTATATGATTTAGTTTACCAATCAAAGCGTGTTGGAGCTGTTATTTTAGGTGGAGGTCTTCCAAAACATTATGTTTTAGCTTCTAACCTTTTTAAAGGAGGAGTAGATTCAGCTATTCAAATAACAATGGATAGAAGTGAAACTGGAAGTTTAAGTGGGGCTCCACTTGAAGAAGCAAAATCCTGGTCTAAAGCAAAAGTAGGATCAAACTTGGTAACTGTAATCGGTGATGTGACAACTCTTTTCCCATTGATATTGGTTGGAGCTATGAGTAAAATAGAAAATTAAATATAAATATTTTTATTAACAAAATTAAGATGAAAGATTATGAATCCAATTATAATAGCTATTCTTTATGGATTATCAGGTTTTTTAATGAAACTATCTGATGATGAACATGATAAAAACAATAATAAAATAATATCATCTTTATTAGGAATATTTGTAGGTTTAATCTGTGGGTTTTTAGCAAGTCATGATATAAATGCTACTTACATATTTTTAGGAATTCTTATAGCTGCTTTCTCATCTTTAAAGATAGATGGAATCCACCATATTGTCGCTTTAATAACTTTCACAACAACTTATCTTTTCTTTGGTTTAATTGATTTGAATATATTTATTTTAGCTATTTGTGTAATATCTGCTTTTATTGATGAGATTGGAAATGATAATGAATACATCTACAAGAGAAACAGATTTTTTAAAGTTTTTTTTGATTATAGGTTTGCAATGAAAATAGCTATTTTCTCACTATCTGTTTTAGGATTAGTAAATAGATTATATGGATTTGAAATAAGTTTTATAGGTTTTTTAGCACCTGAAACAATAGTTTATTTCTTATTGTTTGAATTATCTTATGAAACAGCTCGTAACATTTCAAAAATATAATGATAATTCTTGAATAATGAATAGAAAAAGAAAATAAATTAAAAAATAGTTTTTTTTATAAACCAAATGATTTCTTTAAAAGGTCACTATTTACATGACCTGCTTTAAATAATTCACCAGTTCTTAAATCGTTGATAACAACTTCAGCAGGAGCAAACATTCCCTTATCAATTTGATAGAAATCAAAATCAGCTTCTTTGAAAACATCGAAGAAAGGTTTACCATAACCATCAGCAGCAGATGAAGGTAAATTTTCAGTTAACTCTTTAATATTGTCTCCTTCTTCAGATTCAATATAGTAATATGTTCTTCCTCCGAAGAGAACAGCATCATTGGTTTTTCCCATAGCTTTTAAAGGATCAGGATCAATAGGTGCTATTGGAGCTGAACCAGCTGCAAACTTAACTTTTTTCACATCAAAGTGAAGAGCCTCTAACATTTTATATGTTCCATTTTCAACAACTCTTCCAGCTATTTGAATAGAACCAACCAAGGAAGAAGTTGGAGCCACAAGAAGATAGACATTTTCTGGTTCAACATTAGATTCTTTAGCTATTTGCTCAGCAACATCTTCATCAGGTAACTTATCAGCTTCTAAAGTTAAAATAGCTATATCAGCATCATCTTCATAATCTATTTCTTTGTAGGTTTCTGCAGGCTTCTTTGCCAATGCTCTTGCAGGACCAGAACCTAAAGCAAAGAAATCACCAACATTAACAGACCAGCCAGCTTTTTGAGCTCCCAAAGTTGAAATAGATGGGAAATCAGTTTGAATGCTGACAATTGGTAAGGAAAAATTATCTGATAAGTCTCCTGGAACTGAAACTTCTACTTGAGCCAAACCTCCAAGACAAATTGCAGTATAAAGTTCACCAGCAGCAAAACTACCTGAAACATTCACACCACAATCTATAATAGTTGCACCATTACTCAATTGAGAAACACTAACATCAAGTTCCTCTGCATATTCAATTAAGCTATCAACAAATCTTTTAGCTTCTATATTTACACTAACCATATTTTTTACCTCAAATAAATTTAAGTTTATTGAAATTGATTATATAAAGTTATTACATTTTATCATTTAATATTTTTATTTTATATATTTAAAGATTTATCTATAATTTATTTTTAAAGGAATTATGAAGTTTTATTCTGAAACATCATCGTAGAATAACTTATCATGTTATCAAATTAAGAAATTAATCTTCCTAAAATTCTTTAAATCTTAAACAATTACAATTATTTAAATAATCTAACTAAAAACAGACAAACAAGATGTAAATTAAAAATTGACAGGATTTAGCCTTTTATTTTTCAGAAATTTCTTATATAATTACTTTAACTTTCCGTGTGTAAATTATGGTTCTGTCAAAAATCCTTGTGACAACAATTGTTATGTGGAGAAAAATATCTTAATGGAAAGTTGGTAAAAAACCCCAAGATCGATGAAAACATAATATTCGACAAATCGGAATATTCTTACATTATAAGTCTATCACCATAATTTTTGACAGTGCCTGATTTCAGCCCAATATTTAAAAATTTTTGTTCGATTACAAGAAGATAGGCGAGATGCCGATTATGATGTTCTCATAGAGTTTGATAAGCAAGAAGCAGATAAATTTATTGAGAATGCCAAATCATTTATAAAAGAATGTGAACTATTTTTACAGTATTTAAATTTAGGATGGATAAAATCCATTTTTATCTTTTTCATTTTTAAGCCATGAGCTTAACATATAATCCTCTACATTATAAATTTTATTATGATGATTTATTAAACCTTTATTTTTTAGTTTTATAAGATTTTTTCTAACTGTGCTTTCTGAAAAATCAAGTTTTTTTATTAATTCGTTCCATTTAAGAGATTTGTTTTCAACGAGAGTGCTTATTATATCTTTTTCCTGGTTTGAAAGAGATGACCATATTGTTACCCATTTAACTGCTATTTGCTCTAATTTTTGATAAAATTCATGGATAACTTCATTTTCATCGTAAAGGATTGATGAGGACATCATATTACAAAAACTATTAATGTATGCTGGATATCCTATTGTACACTTATAAAATCTTTTTAATCCCTCATCAGTAAATTTAATTTCATTTACTCTTTCTTTAAGATAATTTTTTGTTTCTTTTTTTGTAAATGGATCTAAATTAAATTGTATCATTCTATTTCCAAATGCTCCAGTGATCCCATTAAGTTTATTTACCATTTCACTTGTTGTTGATGTGGATCCAGTAAAAATATAACTAACATTATCTTGTTTTTGTGTGAAACTCCTTATCAGCCAAAAAAATGCTTCTGGAGATTCTAATTCGCCTATAAATTGGAATTCATCAATGACAATTACAAAACCTTTAATCTTACCCTTTGATGAATCCACTATTTTTTGAGGGTATTCCATTACAAATTTACTCAATTTTTGATAGTCATCTGTTATATCAGGAATTCCAACTCCAAAGACACTTCCAGCGTCTTTAAAATCATACTCCTTATTTTTTATTTGTAGTATAAGGTCTTTAATAGAATTTTGTATTTTTTTTTTTAATGTATCATCATCGTTCCTAAGTGAACTATTCATATTTTCAAGAAGAGCTTGCATTATCTGTTCTTCTGTTAAGTTTCCTTTTTGAATTCCATACAAATTGGATATGTCAATGTAACTTGTTAATATGTCTTCTGGAAGCTCTAAAAGAAGTTTTTTTAAAAGAAAAGATTTTCTAACTCCCCTATTTCCTGTGATGAGAATTTGATTAGCTACATTTTGGTTTAAAGTATTTAAAAATGATTTAATCTTCACTAATCCGTTTTTACGGTTGTAAAAGTACTTTTCAACATTCGAAGGTATTCCTAATGGTAAATTTGGCATTATTACTCACCTTTAATAATTATAAAACCTTTAATGAGTATAAATTTATTTATATCTATTAAAATGCATCTATTAATTTATATTATCATTAATTCGCATATAAAAAATGCATTTCTTAAATAATATGTTTTTAAGTAATACATTTTTTATTTGCACAACATTATTTTTTTAATATCTAATATATAACATTTTTTAATTACACAACTAAGGTGATAGAAATTTGGGAAAAATCGAAGGTAATTCTACTTTTATTTATGCTATTTTAAACTTAATAAGTGTTAGAATACTAAAAGTACAATTTTTATATCTTTTAAAATTTAAAATATTAACCAATAAATCCTTAATTAAAATTTTGGCTTTAAATTAAATAGTCCAAAATCAGGCAAAAATTGACTTTTTGGAGAACTATCTAATGAAAATAAATGCTTTGAATATTGAATATCAAATTTAAGATATTTTACAAATGTACTTTTAGAAAATTATCATGATAAGTCTTAAAATATATTAAATAACCAATCTTTGTTCTTCATTTTTTGGCGAAAATCTATCACCTTATTACACAACATTATTTTTTTAATACCCAACATATAACATTTAGTTATACTACATTACTTTATTACTATCAATATTAACGATAAGTTTATTTTACTAAATTAATTTTAATAAAGACTATTTATAAAAAAAATAATATATTTTAAATAATTAAATGAAGATTAAGAATTTAGGGAGCTTTGAATCATTTTAATAACAAATAAATTTTAATAAAATTTATTAGCTTGACAGCATTGCCAAAAATTTTTTAATTTTTGTAGTTATGAAAATTACCAAAAAATCTTTGATTTTTGTAGTTATGAAAATTACCAAAAATCTTCGATTTTTGTAATTATGAAAATCTTCGATTTTCAGTAATCTTCAATTTTCAGTAATCTTCAATTTTCAGTAATTGAAACATCATATGACCCATTGAAAAAACAGTTTTAGAAAATAGAAAGAATAAACTGCTAAAAAAAAGATCAACATCTGAACAAGATTTTTATTCAAAAAAAAAATTAACTACTTTATAATCTCACAAAACAAACAATAAAAGATGCAAAACAACCAAATAGATGAAAAAATAAAAAAAAACTTTATAAAACCAACTTCAAAGCAAGCACAACACTTATTAAAAACCACAACAGCAAAAATAATAAACCCAAACACAATATCAACATTCAAAAAAAAACTGATTACAAAGAACTAAAAAAAAGAAAATAAAGAAAAAACTTAGCCCAAATAAAAACCAATAGAAAAATTAAAATAACAACAAAAGCAGCAAAAAAAACACCCACCAAACACCCACCTCAATGGAAAAACGAAAAAAAATTAACTTGACAGCATTGGTTCACGACATTATTTTTTACAAATTAAATTATTAATATATTTCTTTAAATTAAATTTTATAAAATTATGATTCTTATTTTTTAAGAGTAATATTAATAATTATTTATAATCAAAAATAAAAGTATTTAATAAATTATTAAAAATAAGAGTATTTTATTTATATTGTTTCACCGATTTTTTATAACATTTTTATTAAAAATTATTCTTAAAATTGTTTAAATTTAAATTTAAAGTCATTTTAACCTTTTTTAAAAATTTAATAATATATGATGTTAATAAATTTCAGTAAATTACTATTAAAGAATAAAAATATTTAAAAATAATTTAAAGATAATAATATAATATAGTCCTTGAAATAATTTTTTTAAGTAATGGAATTTTTAAATAAATATAATATTATTTTATTTTAAGTTTTATTTAATTAAATATTGTATTTTCAGATGATAATTAATTTTTAGTGAAATAAATCATGTTTAAGTAATATTTTCAAGAACGAAGAATAAATTTATCTAAGTTGAAAATAAATTTTCAACAATAAGAAATTATATGAGAGAGTCATTAATTAAATTAGTAATATCAAAGACTATAAATTTAAATTTAATTGGTTTTTGTTTTATTTTGTTATTGTAAATATATGCGATGATTATTATGAAAATTTCTGTTGTTGGTTTAGGCGTGGAAGGGAAAAAAGCCATAAATTCCTTACTGAGTCACGAATATGAAGTATATGGGACTGATCTGTCCCTAAACGTTCGTATTGAAAATATTCCATACATTGAGAATCGTGTTGAAGAGAGGGAAGTTGAAGAAATAAATAATAAAATAACTATTAAAACAGGAAAATTAAGTATAGATTTAGGCGTGAATGATATAGATAAAATTTTATCTTCAGATGGGATACTTATAAGTCCTGGATTATGGAAAAGTGACTTAGCTAAAAAATTAAAAAATTCAAATAAGTTAATCTCAGATATTTTAGCAAAACATAAAAAATTACCTACAATTGGAATCACTGGAACAAATGGTAAGACAACGACTGTTTTAATGCTTAAAGAAATATTGGAAAAAAGTGGAAAAAGGGTTTTAGTCGGAGGGAATGGGGGTGGTGGTTTTTCTGGGTACTGTGACCTAATTTTAAATGCTGAGGAAAACCAATATGATATAATGCTTGTTGAAGTATGTGATATGACCTTAGATTTTAGTGATCACTTTTTTGATTTTAATATTGTCGGTTTAACAAACATTGGTGATGACCATATGAATGTTCATGGTTCTATTCACCAATATGAGCAATCATTATTAAATTTTTTTAAAGATAAAAATATTTTTATTAATATTGATGGAAAATTTGAAGATAAAGCAGAAAATATTGTAAAAGAAATTCATTTCTATAAAGAATCAAATATTAATTTAAAAGCATTTGGAAAATTTAATCTTTTAAATGCAGGACTTGCAACATCAATAGCTAAATACTTAAATATTGATGATAATGTCATAGAAAAGACATTGGAAAATTTTGATGAAGTAGAAGGAAGATTAAAACTAATTGAACTAAAGAACTCAAAAGTTTTCATTGGAAAAACAGACAATTCTCATGCAATTAAAGCTATTTTAAAAGAAATTAAAGATCTGGATTTTGCATTCATTGGAACTTCACGAGTCAAAGAAACTCATCGTTTAGATATTCTTAACTCTGTTATTAAATACAATCCTAAAAAAATCATTTTATTTAAAGGATTAAGTGACTCATTTACATCATCCTTAAACAGATTAAAATCATTGAAATATAAAGGAGAGGTCATTTTATCTAATTCAAAGAAGGAAACGTTAGATTTAGTCTTGAAATTTGATAAAAATGAAAATAATAAGAAAAATAATATTCTTATCGGTGGAAATGGACAAGAAGTTATTATGGAAATTCAAAAAGCATTAATAACTTGTGTGGAATATGAATAATTCATATAAAGCTCATGAAGTATATAAATAGTATGAATAAAACTTTTAAGAACTCTCTTGTATACTCTTAGATACTATTATCTTCAGTGTTAGATAACATTATCTTGTTTATAAGTAAAAACCAAATAAAAACACAAAAAGAAAAAATTTGAAAGGTAATTTATGTTTTTAGATATTTGCTTGACTTTGCTCTAATATCTTTCTTTTAAGAATGCATAAATAACAAATGCTATTATAAGAATTACTATAATCGGCAAAAGCAATATAACAAATTTGAATATAACAAATGCTATAATAATAGCCAGTATAATAAATATTAAATCTTTAAATTCCATAAGTAAATATTTCTATTATTTTATATATAAACTTTGTTAATTCCAAGTATAAAGTAAGAATTTATAATCTCCAAGATTTCTAACAGCGGATTTTAGATTGTTAGCATTATTAAGATTGCCTTTATTCACTAATATAATCTGTTTTGAAGAACTAAATTCAATAAGTTGATAATTTGGAACACAACAATTATTTAAATGAGTCCCAAGTAGTCTATTAACTTCATCATAGGATGTTTTAGAAAAATGGCTGTTTTCAAGTTTTTTCATAGATAGTTCTAACAAGGAAACCTGGTTTGGTGAAGATTTAAAACTCATAGAATCTAAAATATCTTGAACCTCGTTTATGTTTAATTCTTGAGAAGCTGGAATGTGGGTTTCGATAATCGTATTAAAGACGACTAAAATTAAAATGATTATCAAAGAACCGATTAGTATTTCAGGGAGGGATACAACACCAGTTTCATCACTTGCTTCTTTATTTTTTACAATGTGCTTTTTAAAATTTACAATCATATCTATCAAATTATTTAAAATGAAATATTTATTTTCTGTTTATATAGTTAACAACATCATTTTTCTTTTTTATAGATTTAATGGCTGCCTTTTCTATTTTTTCTTTCATAACTTCAAAATTTTCTGGGGTTGATTCACCTAAGACTTTTTTGATTTTTGTGTAAGAAGCTTCTCTGAAAAGTGGCTTGAGTTCAACTTCACTTCCATTTTCCATTATTCTTGGGTATCCTTTATTATCCACAAAACCTATCTCAGATATTTTCACTCCAACAGATTTTACAGCATTTATAACATCATCAACAAGATTTTTAGGTGTTATTAACATTAAGGAATCAATTGAAATTCCAAGAGGATCAATATCTAATGTGTTTAACATATTTAAAACCTTAGGATTTATCATCTTATTTATATCATCTAAATTGAACTCTAATCCAAGATTTGTTGTATTAGATATTTCATAAGCATCACCTCTCAGTCCCCCATTTGTCACATCTGTCATTGCATGAATATCTTTAATCAAATTCTCTTCATTTAAAACATTTGAGGCTTTTATAAAACTTATATCTAAGGTTTCCCATACAACATCAAAAAAGCCATTGTAAATAGCTGTTGTTGTTATTGTACCGCCACCTGAACCTTCAGTTAAGAGTATAACATCTCCTACTTCTGCTCTTTTTCGTGCTGTTGGAACATACTCTGAAACACCAATTGAACCAACTGCACTAACCAATCTATTTCCAAGTACCATATCTCCCCCTACTCTTAAGGTACTTCCTGCCACAATAGGAACATCTATAAGTTCTGATACTGCTGATACACCTGATGTAAAGTCGAATAGTTTTCCAACATCTCCATCATCAGCAAGATGAATGTCACTTATAATAGCTACAGGTTTTGCTCCCATTACACAAACATCTCTTAGTGAGGCTCTTGCAACATGAAAACCTCCAAGAAATGGATAATCACTTAATCTTGAATGTACTCCATCTATTGCCGTTGTGATGTAAAGATTTTCACCATTAACACTTGTTTTCACTACTCCACCATCGTCTTGTTCTGTTGGGTTTACAAGAGACTTTGTTTCAGTGCTTGACGCAATTTCAGCTATTTTTCTATGAACAAAAAAGTCTCCTGCTCCTCGTGACCCAACACCCATTTCTCCCATTGTTATATCTGTTGAAGGAATATTGACTATTTTTTTTAAAAAATCGTCCTCTATTTGTTTTATTTTAAGAGTATTCTTGACTTCTTCTATTACACTTTTAGCTATTAATTTTGAGTTTTCATCATTAATAGTCTTGTATTCTTTGATATGCTCTGATAACATATTTTCAAGGGTTTTTTCATCAACATCGTTAATTCTATCCCTAACAAATCCTTCAATGTCCATATTTTACCTTTAATTGATTTTTATATTATAATAATATGTAGTTATAACAAAAATGAGAATATTAATTTTAAAGTTATTTAATATTTTAAATTTATTTAGTCAGTTCTTTAATTATTAAATTGATAATTTTTAAAGTTGTTATATAAATTTATTATAATCTTTATATTTGCTTAAATAATTAAATTAATATTTTGATTAATATAGATGTTAAATAATCTATTATATAAATATTACTTATAAAATTAATAATATTAATTGAACTTAGTATTTTTTAAAAATTTAGACTATGTAAAAAATTCAGTGGGTGAAATAATTTTTCCATGATTTTGATCCCATTTAACTCTTTGAAGGTCTAAATAAATTTCAATACTTTCAATAGTCTTATATAACTTCTTCAAATGACGAGGCAAAGTCACACCAAA
>JAITGU010000145.1 GCA_031280375.1 Candidatus Methanovirga procula
AATTTATTCTCTGTTTAAAAATATCAATTAAAAATAATTTATTTCCTTATTAAATAATTTAAAATTAATTATATTAAAAAATATCTTCATTCAATTAAACGAAAAATTTAAAATAAAATGATATTATATTTATTTAAAAGTCCATTACTTACAAAAATTATTTCAAGGACTATAAAATAATTATTATTTAATAAAATATTATCCAACATATTATTATCTAACTATATTCTATTATCTAATATATAATTATTTTCGTTTTATTTTTGTGTGATGATTAAATTTGTTAAGAGACATTTTAAATATTATTACAAGATTTAATCATTATATGGGGGTTTAATCATCCATAGTGTCTAATTTTTCTGGGAAATAAGTATCAACAACATATTCAAGACCATATTTAGAAAATGCTTGTTGCTCTGCCTTTTTACCTATTTTTAACATTTTTTTAATCTCATTTTGCCAATGTTCACTGTTGTATCTTGGATCTTTAGCTAACTCTTTCAATCTTAAAATATCAATATCTTTTAATTTGTCTGTTGGAAGTTCATAGTTTACAATATCACTTGCTGTCACACCTAAAAATTTAGCATCAGGAGTAGCTAAATCGTGATTAACATGGGCAAGTTTTGCACTACCTGAAATAATAACCATTGCTATGTGAAAACCCCATGGGTCTCCATCGTTACAAATATAAACTGGTAAATTCAACTCTTGATTTACTCTTTTTAAAAATCTTCTTGTAGCACGTGCAGCCTGTCCTTTAAGACCTACGATTAATGTATCAAACTTTTTATATGCTTGTTCTTGAACCATTCTATGGAACATTCCCATGGTTTCAACAGCTATCACTCTTCTAACATTATGATCAACAAATTCTACTTCATCAATGGTTGGTGATATCGTATAACCAGACTTTCCTGATTTCAATCCATTAATTTCAACATCTCCTTCTTTGAACACAATATCTCCATAAACTGATGCTCCATCTTCTTCAGGCATTAAACCTAAGTCTTCACGAGAGGAAGCAATACAAACTTCCAAATCTTCTGCAAGAATGTTGAATTCTTGCTGGTTTGCAAAAGGCATTTCCCAACCTTCACTAACATAATATATTTCCCTTAATGTAGCTGTTTTTTCAGTGTTTACAAGACTTTTACAGAAGTTAGAAACAAACATCATCTGTCCAATCTTTCGAATCTGCTTAACATTGCCAAGAGATCTTTTACCATACCTATCCCCTAAAATAAAATATCTTTTATCCTTATCATAAACAATATTTGATGTTCCTCGTGATGGTACTTTAATAGATGGAATTTTTTGTTTATGAACATCATCAATGATTGTTTGACCAAGACCTTTAAGTTTATTCATTGTAATTGTTTTTCTTTCACTTATATTCTTTTTAACTTCATTCATATTATGCACCTAACTTTCTCTACTCATCAAAATATTGATCAAGGCTATCTGTATTTTCACTATTTTCAAGTTCCTCATCTAAATCAATATTTTCTCTGTCTTCTAAATCGTCAACATCATCTGTATTATTTTTTTTAATATCCTCATTTCGAGCATCTTTATCATCTAATGGAGAAATTTCTTCGATTTTATCAGGATCCTCACCAAAAAGTTCAGCTAAAGCTCTATGAGTGACTTTTGATAACATATCTTTGTATTCTGGCACATCAGTTTCAGCTAAAATAGCTGCTTCTCTTAATATTACAGGCACATATTCTTCAAAAATTTTAGATCTCATTTCTTTTTCTTGAGCTGCTTTTTTAACCCTTATATATTTCTGTAATCTTCGTGCAACAATCATCGATGCTTGTCTTACTTCATAAACGATTTCTGGTTCTGGTGCAACACTTTGTTTACCTGTAGATAAATATGGAACTTGAGTGGATATTATGTTAACAAACATAGTAAATGGAATATTTTCTAAGTCCTTAAGACCGTATCTTTTCCAATCCACAGTTTTAAGGGCTTCTGTGATAGCACAACTACCTTGGTCAAATGTTAATGGAACTCTATTTGCAAATCTCATTATTTCAGATTTTCTTTGTTCATTAACTATTCTTCCAGAGTTTCCACCATAAGCTAAACCCACTTCAATAATGAAAGCAACCCCACCTCTATATGAAACAGGTTTTCTTGTTGTGGCTTGAATAAATTCAGGTTTTAAAATTTCTTTCATTCCTTCCTCTATTTGTTCATTCCCAATAGGAATAAGTCCTGATGTAGGAGGAGCCATGAAATTCATTTTACCTATAGCATGAACAATTTTTTCAGCTTCTTCCCATTTCATGCTCTTAGGACGCTTGTTTAAATCCACATGTGTAATTTCTTCTATTTCCCTTAATTTTTTCTCAGACATTCTTGAAAGTGAACTTGCAAGTAAGCTTCTAAATCTTCTTTTATCAGTATGTTTTGCCATGAAAATTAAATCATCTGCAGTAACACCTTTGGGATGAGGTAAAACTTCTTTTGGTAAAATAGGAACAATATTTGCTGCTCTTTTGAAAATGAATTTTTCTCCTTCAGGGTCTCTAAAGATGATTTGTGCATGAGGATTTCCTACCATAGTTCTTCGAATATATTCAAATGCACCTTGTTCTGCTTTAGAATATGAGACTTCTTTAAATTGAAGTTCAATAGAAACACCAGTAGAAGTTGGGATGAACTCTTCTTTTTCCATTAAGAGACCTTTATTTTTTTTAACATCCATCTTAAAAGTCATTTTGACTCCTTTCATTTCCCCATTTTCAATGCATGCAGAAGAAACTTTCGCTGGTTTACCAGTAGTCATCTGAGATAATAAAACACAACCACTACAACCTAAACCTTGTTGACCTCTGGATTGTATGTTCCTAAATTTTGAACCAGCGAACATTGAACAGTAAACTTGCATAATAAACTTTTCAGGGATTCCTGGTCCATTATCTGTATGTTTAAGTAAATAATGATCTTTTCCTAATTTTTGAAGATCTATTTTGATTTCAGGCAATATTCCTGCTTCTTCAGCAGCATCAAAACTATTGGTTATTAATTCATGGAAAACCATTGTTAATGACCTAATTTTACCTGAAAAACCTAACATTTGCTTATTTTTTCTAAAAAATTCTGACGGTGATAACTGTTGGAACTCATTAAAAAGTTCTGATGCTTGTAATGACAAATTTAACCTCCATATAAAATAAGTAATTTATTTAATCCATTTTAAGATGTATAATTGATTAGAGTACAGATTAGAGCATTTTTTCAAATAACACTTTATAAGTAACATTTTATTGAGCAATATTTAATAATAGCTTATAGAATTGAATACTATTCTAAATAACTCATTTATAATTTATTTTAATTTAAAATAAGTATAATTTCATATAATTGATTATCTTAGTTCAGATATTTAATCATGTTAATATGAACTTTATTTTAACATGCATAATCTATTAATTTGTAATCTATTTAAGAAAATTTATAAACTATTTAAGCATTTAAAACTGTTTTAAGATTTATAAATTAATATAAAACAATTATCAAAAAACACGAGTTATATATTATCTGCTCTTTGCACATATATATGTTTTACATGATATATAATCTTTTCGTATACTTTAATAATATTTTTTTAATATACTTTCATTAAAATTTATTCGTGTTATTTTATATATACTTTAAGGGGGAGCAGTTCAAAAGTAATAAATGTAAAATAGTTCACTTAATTTAACCATACTCTAATTTGTTATATATCATCATATTTAATTTTTTAAATTATATTTTTAAATAGTATTATAAGGATATAGTATACAATATTATCTATTCAAGATTAAGATAATACAAAGATTCGGATAATACATATAATGTGGAATTAGAGTATTAATGAGAGTTTCTATAAACTTTTTGTTTTGAATGTGTGTATTGATATATGTTTTGTTATTGTTTTTATTTTTTCATTGGAAAAATTTGTATATTTTATCTTTTTAGGGCTAATTTTCCTGTTATCTCTAAAATTTTTCCCTAATTTTTTCATAACCATTGATGAGTGGAATAAATTTCATTTTAGTAGTATTTTGGTGGTTGAATTATAGTTAAATGATGTATATTTAATTTTTTGAAAACGAGAAATAATGTAAACTTCGTTTACTAAGTTTCTCGCTTTGTTCGAAACCAAAGATTTCTCTAAGTTGTCTTCGACAACAAACAGGAAAATCTTTGATTTTCCGTAAATTGTTGTGAGATCGTAGATTTTGCAATAAGTCAGAAAAAAAATTTTTTATTTTTTTTCTTAAATTTCTCGTTTCATTCGAAATATTTTTATCGAGATTCAGAACCAGACAAACCCGTGAATTGAATTATGGGTTGTGTGTGATATTAGTCGACATCTTTATATACTACCACTAACATTAGGTTAATAATGAGAGTTTCAATTATTTTTTATAAAATCTTATTCAAGATATGATATTTTTGATAGGTTAATAGAAACTCTCTAATGATAAATTCACAAAAATCAGATGAAGGATAAAATCATATAAATAGTTAATAAATATTGATTAAAGAATCTTTAGTTGAAATAGGTTTTGAATTATCTTTTTTTGATAAACAATATTTAGGTATATCCTTCATTATTTTAACTAAAAGATCAGCCATTGAACGTGAAAAATTTTCTTTTATGACAATTCTTAAAACAGCAACATTTTCTGCATTAGATGGAAGGGTATATGCTGGAATAATCCATCCGTGCTCTCTAAGCATTTTTGAGATTTCAAATACCGATGTACAATCTAAAAATTCATCTTTTAACTTAATAGCTATTATTGGCAGGACTAATTCTTTGCTTAAAAAATCAAAAATTCCAATATTGTTTATTTTATCTAAAAGATATTGAGATGTTTCCATTAGATTTTCCATTATGCTCGTGTATCCTTTTATTCCTAACCGTAATAAATTATAATACTGAGCTAAAATCATACTACTTCCCTTAGAAAAATTTAAACTAAAAGTAGGCATCACTCCTCCAAGATAGTTCACATTGAAAACAAGATCTTCACTTATATATTTAGCATCTTTAAATATAACCCATCCAATTCCAGGATAGACAAGTCCATACTTATGTCCAGAAACATTAATTGAGCGGACATGAGACAATCTAAAATCCCATTCAAAATCAGAGTTTATAAAAGGCATTACAAACCCTCCACTTGCAGCATCAACGTGTATTGGAATGTCCCATCCTTTAACTATTTTTGTATCTTCTAAGACTTTGTTAATCTCACTTATTTCATCAATTTGTCCTGTAAATGTTGTTCCAAGCACGACACCAATAGCTATTGTATTCTCGTCAATGCTTTCTTTTACCTTATCTGCAGTTAAAATGTAACAATCTTCTTCCATTGGAACCATTCTAAGTTCCACATCAAAGTATTTTGCAAATTTTTTCCAAACAACATGGACATCAGCTCCCATAACAATGTTGGGGAGCGTATTAGAGTTTTTATCCTTTCTATTTTCTCTCCAGTACCATTTGTGTGCAAGAAGAGCTAACATTATTGCTTCAGATGAACCTATTGTACTTGTCCCTGTGAAATTGGAATCTTCTGGAGCATTAAATAATTTTGCTAACATATTAACAATTCTACTATGAATAACACCAGTTTGAGGATATTCATCGTTATCAACGAAGTTTTTACCATTGTTTTCAGCTATTAACTTCTCTGCTTCATCTTCCATCCAAGTAGTGACGAAACTTGCTAAATTCAGATTTGGATTCCCATCAAGGTTTAATTCGTCACGAATTAATCTATATGCTGCTTTAGATGGCATTCCATCCTCAGGTATTTCGAATTTAGGTGTAGGCTGGGAAAAATATCTGGTGCCGTAAATATTGGTAGTATATTCTTTGTTTTCTTTTTTCAAGTTTATATTGTGTGATAACATATTTACTGTCCCTAAATTTTTTAGTTAATTTAATTATTTGGAGTTAATATTAAAATGGGTACTATTATATAATTTTAATATATGATTTATTTTATAGTTTAGGACAAAATTTTTTACAAATTCAATGGCTTTTTCACTTAAAAATTTTAATTTTTAAGTTTAGAAAATCTTTGGTTTCGAATGAAATGAGAAACTTAGGAGACGAAGTCTCCATTATTTTTTTCATTTTCTATAAAATAAATTATATTTTTTATAAATTTACTCAATGATCTTTTTTTTTTTTAATTATGATATAATCAAATGAATATAATAACTAATAATATTATTGCTAAAAAATATGTCAGGAGCTATAATAATATAAACTATTTTTAATGTTGAAATTGTAATACAAAAAATGATTATAAATCAAATACTAATTATAACAAACTATATAAAAACAGTTTGTAATAAGTATTCTTATACGGTTATCAAGAATTATTAAATAATGGCTATTGCAATAATAATTATCGAAATAAAATTTTTATTACAATAAAAAATATCACAATAAATAACCGAAAGATAAAGAGAATTGGATTAATTACAGAAGTTATTATATATTGTCTGTTCTAAACTCTATTTTTTCTTCTTTATCTAAGCCAACCACATTTCTAAACTCTTTAAGCTTTTTATCCTGGTGTTTATGTTCAAGGAAACTGTAAACAGATTTATGTCGTGATCCATTGAGAATCATTTCAACAGCTTCTTTGGCAATTAAAACATTTTCAATGGTTCCAATAATTGAAACAGTCTTACCGTAAACCACAAGTGAAACCTCTCCCATTTTAATAATAGTATCTCTGGTTTTCCCATCACGACCAATTATTCTTCCTTTATATCTTGATAATGCTTTTTTAGACTTGCCAAGATAATCCGATAGTTTAATAACTTCTAAGTAAATATCATCTTCATTTAGTTTAAAGGATAGTTCTGGAGAAAAACCTCGTCCAATAGCTTTGATAATCTTGTTAGTCTTCCACACGCCAAGGGGGTCTTCCATATCTTCTTTTGGAGATATTGCAATTGTGCCTTCACTACTATCAATATCCAAAATTGTTTGGGTTAAATTCTCTATTTTTCTTTTTATTTCGCCATTGGAGCCTATTAAAACACCAATACGTTTCTGTGGAATCTTAAGATAATTTGTAGATACCAAATAATCACCTATTAATTGTCATATGTCAATTTATTATAAAAATTTTATTATTAAACTATATTAAAAGATACTTACTCCATAGTATGCAGTATAATTAGCCACAGTTAAAATTACTATTATAAAAAGCAATAAGGAAATATGACCTAAATAATAATATTTTTCTTTTATTTTAATTTTATTAAGTATATTGAGGTTTATCACAAAAAATATTAGTGGAACTATTGGCATAAAATATCTGGGCTGTATTCCACTCATAATATCTGTCTTACCTGAAAATCCTGGCATTCCCCAATCAGATGCCATTAAAAATATTGTTAAAAGTACTGTCAAAAATGTTAATATTGGAACTATTTTTCCTTTTAGATTTAGTTTATATTTATTGTATTCAAAAATTGCAACAAGTATTATTACTACAAGAGACATCCAAGACAAAATATTGGAGTAATTATTATGCCAACCGATTTGACCTAATATTGATGGAATGTACTGGATAAGTAATGATTCTTTAAGAGTGTTAATGACTTTAAATAAGAATTCAGTAATAGAAAGGTTCGTGCTAACAAGTCCACTCACACCAGAATACCCAATATTCATCTTTTCCATTGCAAGTGTATAAAATACTTCAACTATCACTGCTGGAGTAAAAATAGCTATTAAAGACTTTAACCATTCTTTAAAGTTCTTAAACCTTGATTTTGGTATCATGAAGAATAATAAGGCTAAACCAGCATAAATCTGTTTGGATAGAACTAAGAATATTGTTAGTGTAGATATTATTAAAATATCTTTCTTTTTTATTTTTTCATTAATCCAAGCTATTTTGAAGAAGCATGCTATGGTTAAAAATGAAGCAGCTATTGTTAAAGCATCAGCTGATAATGATGAACCTATAAAAAGTGTCGGTGGCATTAATCCAAGTAATAAGAGAAGATATTTCTTAGCTGGAATGATTTTAATTGCAAAATATATGAAGAAGGCATATAACAATAGATTAAAAAGTCTTCCAAGGTACAATAACATTAAAGGTGAGCAGTTAAATAATTTACCTATAAACATTCCAAAAGCTGAGCCTATATAAGAAGCAGGTGGATAAGGTGCTATTGTTGTTATATCTTGATCTACAGTACTTTCAGGATTTAAAGGTCTAAAAATATAATCTCCTATTAAATTATGTGCCTTTGTATACTCTTCAGTGGAGTCCCTTTGGAACCCTTTTTGGAAGGATTTATTTAATCGGAAATCATTTCCTCCTTGAGGAAAATTTCTATCATTTCCTGGGCTTGGTGTTTGACCAGAGTTAAAACCATCTTTAGGAAAACCATATTGGGAATTTGAAACATCATACTGAGAAGAGTTTCCTTTATTTCTCATCATTGATATTTGACCTGGACTAAAATTACCTTGGGGAAATGCGGTTTTCATTTCCATTACAGAATTTGGTAATTTTATTATAGTGCTTGTTAAGATGTTACCCTCGCTTATTGCATATGCTTTATCATAGTGTTCTGACTCATCTTGTACTTGAAATGGGGGATTCAGTACAAGAAATAGAAAGCCAAAAAGTAGTGCTAAAGCCAAAAAAATATTTTCGACTTTAATATTTTTAAATTTTTTTTTATTTAGATATCTCATTTATTCACCAATAACTTCTCTTTCCAATAGTTTTTCTTTTAATAACTTTTTTTAATACTATTTAAATATTTTATCGTATTTTATATATTTCTTAATATCATCGATAGATATTTTAACTTTCATTTTATTGAATTCTTTATGAATATTTAAAACATCTCTATCAAGAAGTTCACGGGCTATGGGATGATCTAAAACAACAGATTGTGAAACATCAATAATAACTGGATATTCATCCTTATTTAAAATGTTAAAAAATGAAAGGTCGCCATGGACTAATTTAGCATCATGGATAAGCTTTTTAAGCTCAAACAAGATCTTGTCTGCGAAATCTTCTGGATTCTCTGGATTCTGGTTTCTTACAGGTTGAGATGGATTTCCATCAAAATCCCCAATGAACTCTAAGAGAAGAATATTGTTTTCAGTTGTTATTGGTTTTGGAGCAGAAACTTTGTTTCCATAGGCTCGATTAAGGTTTCTAAACTCTTTATTAACCCAAGAATTAATCAATTGTCTTTTGTTATGTGACCTTACATTAAAACGAGGGTCTCCCTGGATGTAGTATTGCATTTTTTTAAAGTCAGATGTAGATATTCTATATATCTTAACTGCAACAAAGGTTGAATCATTCTTGATCCCTATTAATACATTCGCTTCTTTTCCTGTACTAATTGTTCCATTTAAAATATCTAAATATGACTGCTTTGATAATTTATAAAGATTTTCTAATGTTTGTTTATCAAATATTTCACTAGCTACTTTTAATTCATCATTATTTTTAATTCTCTTTGCAGACTCCATCTTTTCTAACTTAAGATCTGCTTTGACAATTTTAGAATTCATAAAAATCTTGTTGTAATCATCTTATAGTTAATCATCTCGTGATTTTTATATTTTAATTAGATATTTAGTAATTGTAGGTTATAATGATTATTCTAACTCCATATAAAATGATATTTTCGAGTTTCTATCAAATCCCATACTTTCATAGAATTTATGAGCATCTAATCTATGAACACTACTTTGTAGAGACATATATTGGCAATTTTTACTTTTCCCATATTCAATGACTCTATTCATAATAGCTTTTCCCAAACCTAAGCCTCTGTAATCTTTGTCAACTATCACATTTTCAATTATACCAAATGGTCTTCCGTTTTCTCTTAGATTTGGAATAATAGCTATAAACGATGAAGATACTACTTTATCCTCATCAACAGCTACAAAATATTTTATATCTTCTTTTTCAATAGATTTCCAAACTTCCTTTGCTCTATTCAAGGTTACAGATTTTTCATCAGGAATTAATTGTTTGTATAATCTTATAATTCCAGGTAAGTGTTCTTCTTTTCCAATTAGGATCTTCATAGAAATCATTTATTAGATCATTAAATATTTATTTAGTTAGAACTTTCATGATACTTATATTTAGATATAGATAACTTTTATAAATTCAGAACTTCACATTTTTAAATATCCTTTTCTTTCAAGCCATCCAGCTTCTGTTTTAGTGTATCTCCAAATAACATCTGATTTTTCATCACTTTGGAAATCCCATGGCTTAACTAAAACCACATCACCTTCTCTAATCCAGATTCTTTTCTTCATTTTTCCAGGGATTCTACCCATTCTTATCTTTCCATCGGCACATCTAACCTTTAACTTTCCATGACCCATTATTTGTTCAATGAGTCCAAGAAGTTCTCCTTTTCTTGGAGTTCTTACCCTTCTGAATTCTGGTGTCCCATTATTTCCTCTATTATTGTTCAAAAACTCTCCTCCATCTAATACTATCTATAAACTAATTGCTATTATTTTAAAAGTTTGAATTTAAAGTTAAGAAATCTTTCAATTATTTTAATTTTCAATCGTATTGTTGACTTTTAATTATTTTCAAAAGCTTTCAATCTAATTAACTTTTGATTATTTCTATTAACTTTTGATTATTTTTATAGATAAATAATATTATTATAATTAATATAATAAAAAAGATATAAATATTTATTCAGATTTAAAGTTGATTTATTATTAAAAATGATGTTTAAGTGGTCTACAATAATTATCCCTAAAATTTAAATTAATCTTATTAAATCAATGTTAGATAAGAAAGTCATCGTTGTTAAATTATCACTTGCTAAATATAGACTTATCACTTGTTAAATACGAATTTAAATATTAATAATGCTAATGATCAATTTATAAATAAAATAATAGTTTAGTATCTTAAATATCTAATCCTTGTAATAGGTTAAAAGATATATAATACTAATATGTATTAAATACTATTTAATACTTTATGTATATGGTTAAATAATTTATGTCAAATAATTTCATATTTTTTTAAATAAAGATATGAGAGAAAATTATGGGAACTGAATTTTTGAAAATTATAGATGTGGAGGAAGCTAAAAAAATCATTAGAAATCTTTTTAAGGAAACTTATAAACTAAAATCAGAGAATATTCCTGTTGGAGATGCATATAATCGAATAGTTTCTGAGGACATACTTTCTACAATCGACCTACCAATATTTGATAGAGCATTAAAAGATGGATATGCAATAAAATCAGAGGATAGCTTTGGAGCAAATGAAGAAAATCCAAAAATTTTAAACTGCATTGACAAGGTTGAAGCAGGTTCATTCTCCAAAAAAACAATTAAAACTGGGGAATGTATTGAGATTAGCACTGGTGCTCCTATTCCAGATGGAGCAGACGCAGTTGTAATGGTTGAATACAGTGAAAAGTTAGAAGAATCATCCACGAAGGATATAGCTATTTTAAAAAGTGTGCCACCTACTGAAGATATTTCTAAGAAAGCTTCAGATATTAAAAAAGGGAAACTTATATTAAGAAAAGGAACTATTTTAAACCCAGTTAAAATAGGAATTTTAAGTGCTCAAGGAATAGATGATGTAAATGTTTTTAAA
Source organism: Candidatus Methanovirga procula (assembly GCA_031280375.1). GTDB lineage: Archaea > Methanobacteriota > Methanobacteria > Methanobacteriales > Methanobacteriaceae > Methanovirga > Methanovirga procula. The sequence goes on from JAITGU010000145.1 coordinate 11,682, forward strand.
AAGCCAATTGTTAGTATTATATCAACAGGTAATGAATTATTAAACAAAAATGAAAAAATAGAACCTGGTAAAATATATGATGCCAATACAAATCTGATTAAAGGAGTTGTTCTGGCATCTGGTGGAATACCTTTAACTAAAGATATAGTTAAAGATGATTATAATGAATTAAAAATGAAGATAAATGGATCATTGAATTCTGACATTATAATTTGTTCTGGAGGAACATCAGCTGGTGTTGGAGATATATTAAAAAATGTTGTAGATGAGATTGGAGAGGTTTTAATCCACGGCATATCTGTTAAACCAGGGAAACCTACATTAGTTGGGAAAATCAAAGATAAAATTATAATCGGACTTCCAGGAAATCCAGTTTCAGCAATAATTATATACTCTATTTTTATTGATTCACATATTCGACTAATTTCAAAATCACCTGAAAAAGGAGGGAATAAAAGAATAAATTTTGAATTAGCAAAAAGAATTCATTCTGCAAAAGGTCGGATGGAATATCTTTTAGTTCAAATTAAAAATGATAAAGTCTATCCAATATTGAAAGACTCTGGAGCAATAGCATCATTATCTTATGCAGATGCTTATGTTAAAATTCCAAAATCTGTTGAAATAGTTGATGTAGGAGAAATTGTTGAGGTTATATTATTTTAGGAAAGAAAATCAGATATTTTATTAATTCGATCATTGCCAATCAATTCTAAATAGTTATTAAGATGATAGTGGCAAGAGTATTAATTACCAAATCCGATTTTTATTAATAAAAAATAGAATAGTTTTGATTCTATTTTCATTATAAATTATTATTACATTAAAATTAAAAATTTATTACAATTTATATAGAATTTAAAAGATTAATTATTAATTTAAAAAACTTCAAAATATAGAACTAATAAAATGTCTGTGAGATTTTATAAATAGTAAAAAGTTTAAGATTTTGAAATTTATAAAACTTTTGATGAAACTTTTTCTAAAAGTTTCTTCTAAATAGTAAAAGCATTTTCTTAAACTTAATACACTTCTTAGTTTTTGGGAAAACTTTTGATGAACTTTTTTTAAAAGTTTCTTCTATAATAGTAAAAACTAAGATTTGAAATTTATAAAATTTTTGATGAACCTTAACTTGTTAAGTTAGAAAATCTTTGATTTTCTTAAACTTTCTTACCTTTAGGTAAGTTAGGGAACTTCAGTTTCCGTTGTTTTGAACGAAGTGAAAAATTTAGGAAAATCTCTGATTTTCCGTTTGTTTCGAATGAAATGAGAAACTTAAAAAGCGAAGTTTTCGTTTATTTCGAAGGTCGTGAGAAATTTAATGAAATTTTTTAATTTCATGTTTCTAAAAGTTTCTTCTAAATAATAAAAAATAGAACTTAGTATTGTTATAAATTAATATGTACATTATTTTTTTAAAATTAATAATTTTTATTCATAAGAATTAGAATTTAAAGCATAGAATTATATTGATGATTGGATAATGTATGTACCAATAGAGATGTTATTATTATAGCCTGTTTAATTTTATTTTAATGATTAAGTTGTACAGTGATTAAGTTATGATGATAAGTTATTCAGTGTTATAAGGATGGATTATAATAAACTGGACTTCTATAAATAATTAATATTATACTTTAAGTTTGCTATGTATATCCATATAGACGATTATATTTTTTAATGGTGATTTAATGGAAAATAGGGCTAAAATAGCTTTGGAAGATGGGACTATAATTGAAGGGAAGTCTTTTGGTTATGAAACAACAGCAACTGGTGAGATTGTTTTTTCAACTGGAATGACAGGCTATGTTGAAAGTTTAACTGATCCATCCTTTAATGGTCAGATCTTAATGTCAACATATCCTCTTGTTGGGAATTATGGTGTATCAGATGAATGGTATCAATCTGAGAAAATTCAAGTAGAAGGATATATTGTGCGGGAAATTTGTAATTCTTCCTCAAAATTCGGGGCTGATAGAACATTAGATGAATTTTTGAAAGAATTTAAAGTTCCAGGTATTAGTGGAATAGACACACGAGATTTAACTCTTAAAATTAGAGAGAAAGGCACTATGAAATGTGGAATATCTACTGAAGAGATTGAAAATGAAGAATTAATAGCTTTAGTTAAAAACCAGTTGAATATTGTTGATATGGAATTGGTTCCACAAGTTTCCACATCTAAAATAAAGATTTTCAGTGAAGAAAATAGTAAGAAAGTGGGAATTATTGATTGTGGTGTAAAGAAGAATATAATTAATAGTTTTTTAAATAGAGATATTGGGGTTGTTCTTTTTCCATACAATACAAGTTACAATGTTATTTTGGATCATGATTTAGATGGTTTGATGATTTCTTGTGGTCCTGGAAATCCTTCTAAACTTGGTGATACAATTGACAATATCCGAAAACTTACTAATCACATTCCAGTTTTTGGTATTTGTATGGGTCAACAGTTAATAGCTAAGGCGTTTGGCACCAAAATTTATAAGATGAAATTTGGTCATAGGGGAGTTAATCAACCAGTCAAAGATTTATCATCAAATAGGGTTTTCATAACTTCTCAAAATCATGGGTTTAGTGTTGATGCTCAGTCTTTAGATGAAACTCCATTAAAGTTAACTCAGATTAATCTTAATGATAATAGTCCCGAGGGTCTTGCTCACGAAGAATTATCTTTAAAAACTGTTCAGTATCATCCTGAGGCAGGACCTGGACCAAATGATACTAACAATATATTTATAGAGTTTGAGGAAATGATGGATAGTTATTGAATATTAAGCTATATTGTTTATTTTAATAGTGTTAAGTTGTTTTTATTATTTTTTTAACTTAATTTTTATTAAAATATTCATTTTTATTTAATTTCATTGAAATCATTTAAGTATTATTTAATATTATTTTTTCATTGAGTAATTTATTAAAGTTAATTTAATAAAATAATTGGCATAATAAAAATAATTATTTAGAATTACTTGTATTTATATTTGGATTTAATTGATTTAATTTAGTATTTAAAAAAATTTTTGATAATAAGTTAAAATTTATTACAATGAAAATTATAATAATTAAATAAAGGAATTAATAATCAATTAACATATGATAGCATATATGGAATATAATACACTATGGGGAAAATTGATGCCAGTTGATAAAGATATTAAAAAAATTCTTATTATTGGATCTGGACCTATTCAAATAGGTCAAGCTGCAGAATTTGATTATTCTGGTTCACAAGCTTGTAAATCTATTAAAGAAGAAGGCATTAAAACAGTATTAGTTAATAGTAATCCTGCAACTATTCAAACTGATGTTGATATGGCAGATACTGTTTATATAGAACCATTAAATCCAGAAGTTGTTGCTAAAATTATTAAAAAAGAGAAAGTTGATGCCATTCTTCCAACAATGGGTGGACAAACAGGATTAAATATAGCAACAGGTCTTGAAGAACTTGGAGTTTTAGATGGAATCAAAGTGATTGGTTCATCTGTTGAAACAATTGCCAATGTAGAAGATAGAAATTTGTTTGGAAAGTTTATGAACGAACTTAACGAACCAATTCCAAAATGTAAGGCTGTTGAGTCTGTTGTTGATGCATTAAAAGCAGTGAAAGAAATTGGTTATCCTGTAATTGTTAGACCTGCATTTACACTTGGAGGCACTGGTGGTGGAGTAGCAAATAATAAAGAAGAGTTGATTGAAACTGTTAACTATGGTTTAGATATGAGTTTTATAAATCAAGTTCTTATTGATGAATCTGTTTTAGGCTGGAAAGAATTTGAATACGAGGTTATGAGAGATAAAAACGATACTTGTATTATTGTGTGTAATATGGAAAATTTGGATCCAATGGGTATTCATACAGGAGAAAGTATTGTTGTAGCTCCAGCTCAAACTTTAAATGATATTGATTCTCAAAGATTAAGAGATGCCTCTATTAAAATAATAAGGGCTCTTAAGATTGAAGGCGGTTGCAATATTCAATTTGCTGTTAATCCACAAACAGGAGAATATAAAATAATTGAAGTAAATCCACGTGTAAGTAGAAGTAGTGCTCTTGCTTCAAAGGCAACTGGTTATCCTATTGCTAAAATTTCATCTAAAATAGCTATTGGAATGACTTTAGATGAAATTCAAAATGATATCACTAAGGAAACACCTGCTTCATTTGAACCAAGCTTAGATTATGTTGTAGTTAAAATACCAAGATGGTCTTTTGACAAATTTAAAGGAATCAATAAGAAAATTGGGATCCAAATGAAATCAACTGGTGAAGTAATGGCTATTGGGAGGACAATTGAGGAATCATTACATAAAGCCATTAGGTCTTTAGATATTGGTATTAATGGATTTGAAGAAATTGATTTTAGTCGAGATGATTTAATAAATCCAACTGATGAGCGGATTTTTCAGATATATTCGGCTTTAAAAACAGGGATGAATGTTAATGATTTGTTTAAACTTACAAGTATTGATACTTTCTTCTTAAATAAAATTAAAAATATTGTAGATTTTGAAGAAACATTGGTTTCCCAATCAAGCGATAAAAATTCCTTGTTAGAGAATTTAAAAGAAGCTAAGCTAATGGGATTTTCTGATTTTACTCTTGAGGAAATTCTTGGATTAGATATTAAAAGTTTAAGAATTAACAAGGAAATAAAACCATCATTTAAGATGGTGGATACTTGTGCAGCTGAATTCGAAGCTAAAACTCCTTATTACTACAGTAGTTATGATAAAGGAAATGAAATTAGTTCCTCAGAGACAGATAAAATAATTATCATTGGTGCAGGACCAATAAGAATAGGTCAAGGAGTTGAATTTGACTACTGTTGTGTTCATTCAAGTCTTGCTTTAAAAGAAGAAGGAATTGAAACCATTATTATAAATAACAATCCTGAAACTGTAAGTACAGACTATGATATTTCAGATAAACTTTATTTTGAATCATTAATATTTGAAGATGTAATCGAAGTAATCAATAAAGAGAATCCAAAAGGAGTTATCGTCCAATTTGGTGGACAAACATCCATTAATTTAGCTGTTCCACTTGCAAATGCTGGAGTTAATATATTAGGAACAAATTATGAAAGTATTGATCGTAGTGAAGATAGGAAAAAATTTAGTGAAGTTTTAAATAAACTGAACATTCCTCAAGCACCATATGGTTTGGCTTACTCTTTCTTTGATGCAAGAGAAATAGCTAAGAAAATTGGTTTTCCTGTTCTTGTTAGACCATCTTATGTTATAGGTGGAAGAGCAATGGAAATAGTCTATGATGATTATGGATTAAAGAAATATATGGCAGAGGCAACAAGAGTTTCTCCAGAACATCCAATATTAGTGGATAAGTTTTTAGAAGATGCCATTGAAGTGGACGTGGATATTTTATCTGATAGGGAAGATGTATTCATTGGGGGAATAATGGAACATATAGAAGAAGCAGGAATACATTCTGGTGACTCTGCCTGTGTTATACCACCACAATCAATTCCAGAGGATATTTTAGATATTATCAGATCATATTCTCGCAAGTTAGCTATTGAACTCGAAGTCCTTGGACTGATGAATATTCAATATGCAGTTAAACTTGATGAGAAAAAAGTGTACATTATTGAAGCCAATCCACGAGCAAGTAGAACAGTTCCATTTGTTAGTAAAGCTATTGGAGTTCCACTTGCAAAAATAGCATCTAAACTTATAATCGGCAAAAAATTAAGAGATTTTGGATTAACAGATGAGATTAAAATTAATCATGTAGCAGTGAAAGAATCAGTCTTCCCATTTTTGAAACTTCCAGAAGCAGATATTATACTTGGACCTGAAATGAAATCCACTGGCGAAGCTATGGGAGTTGATGAGAATTTTGGTTTAGCATACTATAAATCTCAACTTTCTGCCAATGTGGATCTGCCAAAAAAAGGAACAGTTTTTATAAGTGTTAGAAAACAAGATAGTTTGAAAGTTCAAGAAATAGCTGAAAAAGTATCATCACTTGGATTTAAATTAGTGGCTACACATGGAACAGCTAAATCTATAAGAGATAATTCTAATGGTAAAATTAAAATTGGAGAATTAGGTAAAATAAGTGATGAATCACCAAACATAGGTGATTTAATGCTAAACAAAGAAGTTGATCTAATTATTAACACTCCATCAGGCAAATTATCTGCTTCAGATGGTTATAAAATGAGAAGATTAGCTATTGAAATTGGATTACCTTATGTTACAACATTGGCAGGTGCTAAAGCAGCGCTTAATGCTATTGAAACAATTCAAAAATCAGATATAAATGTAAAATCAATGAATGAATATCTATTAAATGTGAATTAAATTGTCCAATTACTAAAAGAAGTTTCATTGATCATTCACTTTAGAAGAGATACCCTTTTCTTTTGTTACTAATATTTTATCGATGATATGTCCATCCATATCAACCACTTCAAATTTATAACTGTTCCAAATAAATATTTCCCCTAATTCTGGAAGTCTTTCTAAATAACTTAAAATAAATCCCGCTAATGTTGTATATCCGTCTTCGTGTTCTTGAGGCATTTCTTCGATTTTAAAAAATTCTTTAAAGTTATCAATACCAAAACCTCCATCAATTAACCATGATCCATCTTTTCTTTTAACAACTTTAGGATCATCTGTTTCATCAATACCTGGAATATCTCCAACGATTCCTTCAAGAATATCGTTTAAAGTTATTAAGCCTTCTACATTTCCATACTCATCCACAACCAATGCCATATGAACATATTCTTTATTTTCTTTCAATAGTTTCAGAATAGATAATGCTGATAAGTTTTCAGGTACAATCAATGGCTTTTTTATATATGATTCAATATTCAATTCTTCTTCAGATAGTAGAGAACTTAAAATATCTTTTGTTTGAACGACACCTAAAACATTGTCAATATCATCTTTTGCAACTGGAAACATGGATCTTTCACTTTCAATGATCGTTTTCTTTAATTCATCATATCCTTCTTCTAAATCTATCCATATTATATCTTTTTTTGGAGTCATTAACATATCCACTTTCTCTTCGTCTAAACGAAAAACCCTTTTAAGAATATCTTCCTCCTCTTTTTCAATAGTTCCAGCTTTGGTTCCTTCTTTAATAAGTAATTTTATTTCGTCTTCAGTGGCTAAGTCTCGCTTTGTTGTAGATCCAATTGTTTTCAATACAAAGTCTGTTGATTTACCAAGAATTATTACTATTGGTGTAGATATTTTAGATAGAATTGTTGTAAATTTAGCCAATTTAATGGCTACTTTTTCAGGATTATTCAATGCCATTCTTTTTGGTACAAGTTCTCCAATTAACATTGTAAAGTATGTTGTGATTATAACCACTAAGAGAATAGCTATTATATTGCCAAAAGGAATATATTTTTCAAGTATGTGTTCAAGAGGTTTTGAAATTGTAGAACCTCCAATTACTCCAGTTAATATTCCAATTAGAGTAATTCCCATTTGTATTGAGGATAAGTATTCATTTGGATTTTGCATTAAATTAATGACGGTTTGAGCATGCTTATTTCCTTCTTTTTTTATTTTTTCTAATTTGACTTTTCTCGATGATGCAATTGCTAATTCAGCCATTGATAACAGCCCAGTTATGCATATTAAAATGGTTAATATAAATATATCTAAGTAAATATTACCTAACATGTCTTTTTTCCTTTTTAAATTTTATATTCAAATTTTATGGTTTATTTTAAATACTTTTAGGTTATTCTTTATATTTTAATAATTGATTTGATTATATATGTTTATCTTCTTTATATTATTATAAAATATTTATTAAATCAGTTTTATCATTTATTAAAATCAAAAAATTTATTATCTATAAATAACATAAAATTAATTTATATTTTAGTAAAATATTTTTATTTTATTTAAGATTATTTGATGTTATTAATAACTTATATATAATAATTGAAATGTTAATTTATAATATTTTAATTAATTTAATTCTTACATAATATTATAGTGTAGTTAAATAAATATGTAAGCGTTAATAATATCACATTAAATTATACTAGTATTATAATTTTATAATCTAATATTCATAACATGATATAGTCATTACTATTTTGAGTCATTATTTATTGATTTAATTTATAAATTTAATCATATGTGATTTAATGAATGTTCAAATAGGAAATAATCCATTAAGATTTGCAGGAGAAATACTTTCTAATTTGAAAGCATCAGACGATATGGGGCTGTTGAGATGTGTTCAATGTGGGATGTGTACCTCAGTATGTCCTGGTGCAAAGGGTTCTAATTATAATCCTCGGGATATGGTGGAAAAAGTTCTTGAAGGAGAAGAATCGATAATAAATTCTGAAGAAATATGGAATTGTTTTTATTGTTATACATGTCATAGTGTTTGCCCTGTTGGAAATAGTCCCTGTGAAATTAATCAAATTTTAAGACAAATAGCTATTGATGAAGGAATTGTCAACGATAAAGTGGGTATTTTTGCTGGATATGGAGATAGTTTTTTGGATATTGGAATTGGAGCCATGCCCAAAAGATTTTTCATGGAGTTAAATGAAGACATTGAAGGTTGGTTAGATTTCAAATCAGAACTTGAAGAAATAAGAAATGAACTCGGTTTAGGACCAATTACAATCCCTAAGAAATCTATTGAAGAAATCAATGTTTTGCTTAAAAAAGTTGGCTTTGATAAGAGAATTGAGAAAATGAATAGCTATTAAACCATAATTAATATAGTATTTTATATGTCATGAATGTAAAGCATTTTGAGAGTAAAAATAAGCATGTTAGAGGAAAAAATCTTAAAAGGAATGTAGTATTTTAATATTTTTTTGGGGTGCTTAAATGGATGAATCAATTTTTATGATAAAATGTATGATTTGGAGAAGGAAATGAGGAGTTTTCAAAAAGAAAGCCAAGGAAGGACTGACAAATATTATGAGAAATTAGAATCTCAACAAAGATTTTATATTTTGCTTCTTTCTGGCATTGTGGCTGCTCTTGGTTTACTAATGACTTTGTTAAAATTTTGGAGTTAAACTTTCCATTTTTTTGGATTAATGTTTTATTGCTATATGTATTGCTCTATTGGCTATTTAATCATTAGACTTTTTAATTAGATATTTAATCATTAGATATTTAAATTTAAAATATATCAAATATTTAAATTCATTTAGATAATATGAAGTCCATCCCTGATAAAAGTATTCTACTTTTTAAAAGTTGCTTGGTAAGTACTGAATATCCTGGAATTGAGTCCTCAACAAAATATATTTTTGATAAAATAGCTGTTGGATACATTATTGACCATGACCAATCTTGCTGTACTGGACTTGGATATTATAGTGATGTGTTTGATCAAGTTTCAACAACATTAATCGCAGCTCGTAATTTTTATATAGCTAATAGAAATAAGGCTAAAAATCTTGTTGTTATGTGTGCAACTTGTTATGCTATAAATAAAAAATCTTTAAAACTTTTGAATAGTAATGATCTTCTTAGAGAAAAAATAAATAAGGTTTTTGAAGACTCTTCGATGAAAGATATGGAGTATGAAAAGGGAAGTTTGGATTCTTTAAATAATATATTCCATGTGGTTGAAATTCTTTTTAATAAAAAAGAGGAAATAGCTAAATATCTTAATGTTGACTTGTCTAAGTTTAGAATAGCTACACATCATGCTTGTCATTATTGTAAGGTTCAGTATGAAGATACAATTGAAGGCTTTAGAAATCCAAGAATATTGGATGAACTTGTAGAGGCTATGGGCTTTAAGACTATTGATTGGTATAATACTAAAAGAAGTACTTGTGGTGCAGGTTTTAGGCAAAGATTTGTTAATAAAGAACTTTCAATGAAAGTGACTGGTGATAAACTTTTAGAATTAAACGATAAAAATGTAGATATTCTTGTTCATATGTGTCCTAACTGTCAAATGCAGTTTGATAGATATCAACCCTATTTATCTAAAAAGTTGGGAGTTGATTTTAAAATGGTTCATCTTAATGTTACTCAGTTAATAGCTTTATCTATTGGAGGAAATCCTTATAAAACCGTTGGAATACAAACACACACGGTTTCAGTAGATTCTTTAATTGAAAACATTCCAAAGAATAAAATTTGAAGATAAATTGAAGGCATTAATAATTTTAAGAAGCAATAAATTTAAAATAGCAAATATTTCATTGTAATTTTTTATTCAATTAATTTTTAAATATTTTAATTTTCAATATTCAATATAAATTATTTAAATTTAATTTAAAGATGTTTTATACAATTTAATTATTAATATAAGATTATTATAATTAATCTATTAAGAAATAATGATTTTAAAGCCACAATTTTAAAAAACTATAATTTGAATTATATTTATATTAATCATTTTAAAAGCAATAGATGATGTTTAAAAAATATAATTAATAATAGAAATCTATAAATAGTCTTGATAATATGAGTACAGATATTAAATCACCAAACACTGAGAAAAATTTAAAAATAGGAGTCTTTATTTGTAGATGTGGTGGAAATATTTCTGATATAATAGATATAAAGCAATTAAAAGATGGTATTGACTTAGATGTTGTTGAAGAATTTGTAAATTTATGTTCTATAAATGGAAGAAAAATCATACGAGATAAAGTAATAAACAAAAATCTTGACCGAGTTATAGTAGCTGCTTGTTCTCCAATAACTCACGAAAAGACATTTCAAGATTATATAAAACCATTAAATCCTTATTTAATGGATATGGTTAATTTAAGGGAACAATGTTCTTGGGTTCATGAGAATAAAAAGGATGCCACTGAAAAAGCTCTCTGTTTAATTAATGCAGCTATTGGAAAAGTGAAAAAGTCTCAAGCTGTTGACCCAATAATTTGTCAAAGTCCTGATAGTGCTGCTGTTATAGGTGGAGGAATATCTGGAATAAGTGCAGCATTGTCACTTGGGAAACAAGGAGTGAAAACTTATTTAATTGAAAAAAACCCCTCTATTGGAGGAAACATGGTAAAAATTGGTAAAGTGTTTTCTCCTGTTAGATTAGCAGAAGAGTGTGGGATGTGCTTAATTAATCCTGTAATGAATGAATTAATATGGAATCCAAATGTCACAATAATGACAAATACTAAAGTATTAAGTGCTGAGAGAAGAGTCGGAGTTTTTAATATTCTACTTGAAAGTAGTCCAAGATATGTGGATTCAGATAAATGTATATCCTGTGGTAATTGTAGCGAAGTCTGCCCAGTTGAGGTTTTAGATTCATGGAACGATAATCTTTCCACAAGAAAAGCTATTTACAGACCATTTTCACAAAGCTTTCCTGATGCATATACGATTGATATGGAAAATTGTAAAAGATGCGGTAAATGCACGAAAGAGTGTCCAATGAATGCAATATATTTAAATGGGGAAAATGAATTAATACCGTTAGATGTTGGTGCTGTTATAGTGGCAACTGGTCATAAAATGTTTAATCCTAAACTTAGACCAGAATATGGTTATGGAATTTATGAAAATGTTATAACTCAAAGTGAACTTGGGAGGATTATGGGAGTTAATGGACCAACAAAAGGAAAACTAAAAATGCGTTCATCTAACAAGGTTCCAAAAAGAATTGTAATGATACAATGTGTTGGGTCTCGTGATGATAAACCTGATGGTCATAAATACTGTTCTAAGATTTGTTGCATGGTTGCTTTGAAAAATGCTAATATTATTAAGAATAAATATCCTGATACAGATGTTTTAATTTGTTATACAGATATTAGAACTCCAGGGATGTATGAAAAATATTATAAATATGGTCAAGAAAATGGTATCAGATTAATGAGAGGAAGGCCTGGAGAGGTGAGTAAACAAGGAAATTCTTTAATTGTCAGTGTTGAAGATACATTGAATAAGGAGTTTATGGAAATTGAAACAGATATGATTGTTTTATCAACAGCTATTGAACCATCAGAAGGCACAAAGGAAATAGCTGAGATTTTAGATGTTGGTTTAACAGAAGATATGTTTATCAAAGAAATACATCCTAAGATTAAACCTGTCACAACAGATGTTAAAGGAGCTTATGTTTGTGGAACTGCACAAGGCCCTAAGGATATTACAGATAGTATTGTTCAAGCCAATGCTTCTTCAGCAAAAATAGCCGAATTATTAAATGATGGATTGGAAGTTGAACCATTCATCGCTGAAATTGATTTTGAAAAATGTAATTTCTGCAAAAATTGTATTGATAGTTGTAAATATAAAGCAATTTCTATTAAGGACGATGAAATATTCATAGATCCTTTATCCTGCTCTGGTTGTGGTAAATGTCTAACTGTATGTAAACTAAATGCAATAAATATTCAAGGAAACATAAGTGAAAAAATATTTGCCACTATTGATGGACTGTTGAAGGATAAGAAGAAAGGAGAAAGAAAAATACTTGTATTTTTAGATAATGTGGGTTACACTGCTGCTGATAATATTGGAGTTAATAGAATAGAGTATCCCAAATCAATATATATTATAAAGGTTCATTCAATAAATAGAGTAATGCCAAAACATATTATTCATGCACTTAAAAATAATGCTGATGGAGTATTCATTGGTGAGTATCCTGGGGACTTAATGTATGATGAAGTTGAAAAAAGGATAGGGAATATGAAACAAAAGATTCAAGAGTATGGGATCAATTCTGAAAGGTTACATTTTTCTACAGTATATATTCCCTATTTTACAGGTTTGGCAAGAAAATTCAAAGAGTTTGATGATAAAATTAAGTCTTTAGAATCCTAATAGGTAGATTATGATTTGTAGAATAAATTTAGTTTTTAGATATTCTCTAAAATATTGAGGTAAAGAGTGTGTTGGAAATGGATGTTATTAAAGAAAAAAATATTGAAGATCAGAAGATGGCTGTAATAAACCATAAAGGGAATGTTAAGGATATGAGTATTCTTATTGCACGGTTGATGAGCTGGTGCGAAGTTGAGAATGTTGAAATCAAAGGTTATCCTTTCTCTATTTATTATACAAGTCTTAAGAATACAAACCCTGATGATATGGTTTATGATATTGGAATTGAAGTAAGTGAAGATACTGAAGTAACTGGTCACAGTCATGAAAATACAGGCAAAGTACAGGTCGTTGAATTGTTATCTCATAAAGTACTATATAAAATACATAAAGGATCTTATGAAACTCTTGATGACTCTTATAAAAAACTTGCTAACTATGCAGTAGAGAATAATTGTGATATTATAGGTTCACCAAAAGAAATCTATTTTAATAATCCTTATGAAGTGGAAGAAGATGAATTATTAACAGAAATTCAGTTTCCAGTGATTAAAATGTGATTTAATGATGTTATTTATTAATTAATCATTTTAGTGGTCATTCAGTTTTGTTTAGCTCTTAGCTATTCGTTATTTCATTCTGGGTTCTGTTTTTTATAATTATTTAAAATTTTTTTGTATTCAATGACTTTTTCGTAAGGATTATTTGATTCCATTAAATCTGACATTATTGCCACACCATTCACTCCAGTTTTTAACACTGAATCAACTGTTTTTAGATTTATTCCACCAATAGCATAAATAGGGATGTTAATATGGTTTTTAACTTCTTTCAAAAATTTTAAACCTTTTGGAACTAATTTTTTTTTTGTTTGAGTTTGGAAGATGTGTCCTACAATGATATAGTCTGCATAGCTGTCTTCTACAATTTTAGCTTCTTCCAGTGAATGAACAGATACACCAACATTGTCAAATTCATGTAGATCATCTTTATTCTCATTAAATTTGTTAAATGGCAAATGTATACTGTTAGTGTTGAAAAATTTCCCAATATCTATATGGTTATGAATAGCTAAATCAACATCATATTTATTTGAGACAGATATTATTTTTTTACTAAGATTAAAATATTCTGATTTATTTAACTGCTTTTCTCTTAGAATAATTTTGGATGGTTTAGCTTTTATTATTTCTTTGATTTGTGTTAAATAATCATTTTTTACCAAGTCTTTGCTTGTGACGATAATTAACATTCAATTACCTTTAATTAAAATTAGTTTAATGCTGTCTGTTCTGCAATACAGAATTGGCAAACTGATTTTGGATTATTTTCATTGTTTTCTTTAACTGGACAATAAAATATTCCATTTTCATAGGTGACATAAAGAGTCCCTGGAAAAGGGGTTCCAACAGGATGTATTGACTCTTCTAATAAGTATGTAGTGTATAAAATAATTAAAGCATATATTAATGGTAATTTACCGTTTTTATGTTCATTTTTTTTCATTTTCATCTGTTGTTTAAGAATATCTAATGATTCATGAAGTTTGTTTATATTTACATAATCCTCAGCATAATCAGTTTTATCTTGATTAATATCTTTTATTCTCATTATAAAGTATTTTATATATATCTCTAAATATTTTTCCCTGTAATGTTCCTGGACATATTTTCCTTCTTCTCTTAAGAAGGATGTGGCTATTGACAAATCATAAACAGATATATTTTTAGATAATGATTGTATTATTTCTATGAAATCTGCTTTTTTTAGTTCATTCATTTTTTTTATTCTTTTAAATGTTTCAAATATAGTTTCATAATCTTTATCATCCAAGGTAAAACACCATCGGTAGTTTCGTACTTATAAAAAAATTTTCACTTGTGTTGATTTTTGTGTTAATTAAAAATTTATTAGAGTTTTTATATTCAATTAATATTTAAACAAGGTTTAAGTAGTAGTATTTATTCATATTTGTTTAATTAAATTAGATTATTCTAATGATTAAGATTGTTAAGTATAAGATAGAATTAATTTTATTAGAGTATAATTAAGTTTATGATTAAATCAATTCATTAATTAAAAACATTAAATTCTCATTTTTGTTATTAATTGTATTATTTTAATTTTATGAAAATGTTCATTTTAAAATTATATTGATAATAATGACTATTATAGTCATTATGGTTATGTTTATAAATTATTAATTTAATTATATCTTATAAAATATTTTTAAATTAAATTTAAATAATGTATATTAATTATTAAAGTTTTATAATTTTATAAGATTTTCAAAAATGACCATATTATAAATTATATATGAACAAAATTTATATAACAAAAATATTAAATCTGATTAATTATAATGATCCTGTTTTAAAAGCATTAAATTTCAAATAAAAAGGAACAAGTTGATTATTCATTTAATTTTTTAACACGAAATTGTTGAAGATGTAGTATAAAATAACGATTATGAATATAGTTCCTATAAGGTTAGATATAAACATGAAAATATCATTGACCATAAATCCGTAAACTGTCCATGATAAGTCATTTATGAATAATACCATTGCATATATAGGATTAAATCCGTCATAGTTATTTCTTTTTTTCATATCCATGATCTGAAGTAATAAAGTAAAATTTAAAACAACCACGATAAAGGATGCGAATTGACCAACAAAACTACTATAGAGTTCAGGAGCTACCATTTTTTCTCACTTTTTAATATTAAGATAAGTCTTATTACTTTTATATTATTAATCTTATATTATTAAAATTACTTAGTATTTAGGATTATATAATGCTTTATAATATATATTATATATTTATTTATAATTAGAGGTTGTAAACTTTTGTGGAGGTTTTTCAATTTTCATGGTTTTCTTTATATATAAAAATGGATTTTCATGAAAACCTCCACACTTTTTGACAGTCTCTATAATTAAAGTTAAGTGAATATTATATATAAACTTTTCTGTTTAAATATATTTGCCGTTAACAGTTTATAGTGATTTATATAATTTAAATACTGTTTTTTAATACTATTACACCTTGTAAGTAATAAAACAGTGGAGGATGTAAATTTTTGTGGAGTTTTTTCAATTTTTCATGGTTTATTTAATTATAAAATTTTTTGTTTTATAAATTAGAAAATTTTTAGTTTTCTTTAATTCAAAATTTTTATTTTGAATTTAGATAATCTTCGATTATCTTTAATTATAAAATCTCTGATTTTATAAGTTAGAAAAACAGAGTTTTTCTTTATTTAAAACTTGTTTTAAATTAGAAAATTTTTTATTTTCGTTTATATAAGATGTGGATTTCATGAAAACCTCCCACACTTTTTGACAACCTTCTCAACAATATGGAGGATTCCATTTTTATAATAAAATACTATTGTCATGAAACTATTATATCAAATAATGTTTAGTATTTATAATGAGAAATACTCCAATATAAAAATTTAATGCTTAATACGGGGTGATAATTGATGTTAAAAAAATTGTTTCATGTTTTAATAGTTATTATGCTAATATCAAACTGCAACAGTGCTTCAGCAAAAGTATATCATTATGATTAGAATCTAAATGCAGGATACACATTTATTGCATATTTTTCTCCAAAAGAAAAATAAGTATTGTTATTTTGTATCATTGTTTTTTTATTCTTTTCATGTATTTTATATTAAATCATAAATCCTTTTACGATCTAAATCATTTTTCCTACTTTTTTTATACAACTCCAAAAAAATAATTAAATTATTAGCCCTATCAACTGCAAATATTATTCTGAAATCAGAACCATTACCTTTTTTACAATAAAATCCTTTAAACTTAAAAATAGGTAAACTAATATTTAAATTAGGAACTTGCAAATATTTTTTAGGTAGCTTATGATTATATATGTCTAAATCCGCCCTGATTGTATTTTTCAGTCTTTTAAAATCCTCTTCAAAAGATGGGCAATTTTTAATAACTTTACCACATTCTTTAATGAAAATAGGATGATAATCGAATTCATACTCAAACATTCAATTCCCTAATAGAATAAGGAGGGTTACGATAGAACACATAATAATAATCTATCACTTCCTTATCCTCTGTTGCTCTCCATGGGATATCATCATGAGAGTAATCACTAATTTCTCCAGCTGTCTTATTAGATAATAATTTGATCGTTTCATCTATCCTTTCCAATTCATCATTATTTAATAAATTAATGGCTGGTGAGGTTAATGACTTATATTTGAATTTGGTATGTATGGATCCTGGGAAAATATCAGATTCTGTTTCTATGATTTTTTTCTCATCAACTAATTCTTCTTTAACTTCATCAAAGTGTATAGGTAATGGTCCATAAGGATATTTTTCGTATGTTTCATTTGTTATGGCTTTTTTATTTAATTCAAAGTAGTCGAAATCTGAAAAGTACAATAATTTGTATAACACAGTTCTCCCAAAATTGGTTTTGTGCTCACATTTCCCAATAATATAATGGATAACTTCTTTCATTTTCTCTTTACTAAAATTCATACATATCACACTACCTACATCCAATCTATCCTCTCAAAAAATATTGGATGCAAAGGAAAAGATTATTTGATTTTTTCTCTTTTTAAGCTGCATATTATGGTTTATATATTGTATATGAATGATGGTTATAAATATTTTTTGATTATTATTATTTTATAAAATACTATATCATTATGATCATATGAATAATTAGTAAAAAGAGAGAAATCATTCCAAGTTTGATCAAACATTATTTATATGCCCATTCTTTTTGCACTTAAAACATAACTTTTTTTCTAATATTTAACACTTTAAACCAATAAAACACATTATATTAACGAAATAACAATAAAGAATCTTTCATTAAATATTTTTTATTCTTTCACTGAATAAAGAATAATTAACTTATTATTAATATAAAACAAGGAAGAGTTAAATTGAAACAGTGGAATGTAATACTATTATACTGAAAAGTATTAATAAACTCGATGAAACAACCTTAATCAACCATCCTGCCAAAACAAACCTAAATTAACGAGGCTGGATCACAAATCATATTTTCGAATTTTACAGATTTTAAATTTTCAGTTACAATGTTTTTTGAAGATTTATTGTAATATTATATTTCTTATGTAATAAATAAGATAGATGAGATCAAAATGAAAAATTTCCTTGAAAATTGTGAAAAAGCCAATATACGAGATTTATGCCATAAAAGAAAAGATTTTTCACATGGTTTTAGATAATTATAGTGTACATAAATCCAATTACATTAAAATAGTAGCAGAGATATTAAATATAAATTTAATTCCTTTACCTACTACTTATTCTTCTGATTTAAATCCAATTGAAGATGTTTGGAGAGTTATTAAAAAACATGTTTCTAATAAATTTATTAGCACTGGTAAAAAAATCGTGAATTTATATATTGGTAAAATTTTTACGAAGCAGTGAAGAATTCTAGTTTATATGAAAATTGGTTGAAAGAATTTTTGAATATATGTCTCATAATTTAAGAGAAATACTATACTAAACCTTGACCAGGAAATACCATATTTGAGTATTTTCTCTTTGCATGGATCCTTCAGGAAGAAGTTCCCATGATTCATCTAATGTTTTGTTCTTTAATTTAGGATCATATAATGTATCAGCTAATGCAATAGCAGCCAATGCTTGATATACAACTTGTTTTTTGGATTCCATTATATTTTCAGAATTCATTTTATCATATTTAATATTTTTCTTAAATAAATAATATGTGAGATATTATCATAGAGGTTTTCTATTAACCTATCAAAATATAACATGTTTTGGAGGGTGTCAAAAAGTGTGGAGGTTTTCACAATTTTCATCACAATATCACGATCCACTGGGATAAGACATACTTCACAATATAAAGGTTCCATAATTTTATAATTCTAATAACTCATACTTAAAATGCAATTAACCATAATTCACGAATTAAAAACCGTTGAATTTATATATTAAAAACTAAATATAATTAATCATAACATTAATATCTTATAAAAACAATAAAAAAGCAATGTTCCATTTCCTGGCTAAATTAACATATTTTCACGGATGATCAACCTGATTTGGCTGAAGTGTTAGAAAAACACTTTAATTAGTGAAAAAAGTTATTACTCCTGATAATAATACTAATGTTAGAAGATAAGCATTTTTAAGCATGATAATCCCATATATTGTTCTCATTGTGGGTCAATTAACTATGAAAAACAATACTGTTAACTTAATATTTATATAGTGTACTATTCATATTTATTATTAAATAGTCATTTTGGGAAAGTTTTTAAATTTTTCAATGAAGTTATTATCAATAATCTTCTTATTTTTTAGTTTTAATAAGTAAAATTAATTATTTTAAAAAATTAAACGATAATATCATGTATTTAGATTTAGAAGTAGGGGATCATCTTAATTGGATTATAAATGCTGTTGACAACAATTTACAAGTTAGAATAGAAAAAGTTGAGGAGGAGGAATAATGAATAGTGATGAGCTAATCATTGAAAAATTAAACGATTTCAAAACTACTCAAATTGAAATGAAAAATGATTTAAATAAAAAAATGGATCATTTAGAAGCTAATCAAACTGAATTAAAAAATGACCAAAGAGAATTAAAAAATGACTTAAATAAAAAAATAGATCATTTAGAAAAAGATTTAAAAGAAGATATTAAGACTTTAGAAGATGATTATAAAGATATTAAAGACAATCATCTTAAACATCTTGAAAAAAAAACATTCTTGAGATGAAATCTAAAATGGATCTTAATTTTAAGTGGATGTATGGGATCAGTTTAGCCTTGTTCACCATGATAGGAACAATAATGATAAAACTATTCCTCCCATGAAAATAGAATTTTATCCCATGATAAGAATTTCACTAAAAAATAATATGCTAATGAAAAATATTAACAATATAATAAAGCCAAAAAATTTATAGAAAGAATCAACTTGTCATGATACTACAATCAAATTTTCGATACACGATCTAAAATTTTTGAATTTCTTGAAATATCAGCAGGCCAAATCACAAATGGGGTTGGGTTACCTTTTTTTGTTTGCCGTATGTCCATGCCAATATTCCTATAGGCTGCCCAAACAAACAATGAACAATACCACTCTCTTGTATTAACATCATATGGGAACGGAGAGAGAACATAAAAATAATTAAAGGTATAAGGCTTACCTAATTGTTTTGTCAAAAAATTAAGCACAGTATCTCTCTGCATCTTATCTAAACCATTTGATAATCTATAAAACTCAAGTGACTTATCATCCACTCTACTATCATCAATTATAGAACGAAAAACCTTACACACAACTCCAGATTCAGACACATAACCACTAGCCTCAATCCCCCTTATATACTCCTCACCAGAGACAGGATCCTTAAATTTACCTTCTACAATTAAAGTATGACCAGTGAGGCTATCAAAACCAGTTGGATCATAAACCACATCACCTTCTTTAAGCGTGCTTAGAAGATCATATTTTTTATAGTTAGGCTTCCCATCTTTAAATGGATTTTTAATATCTATATCCTCATACCAACAACATAAACCCCAAAAAGACCCCAAACCAGAATCTGAGTAATAATTATTAATATTATAATTATTAATCTGACTAATCAAAGCAGGATTTAGATTACTTAGATCTTCTGCATGTGAAGATGCTATTAACCCAATAATAACAATCATGAAAACATAGATAAATAATTTATTAACATAACTCATAATAATCACAACCTCTTAATAATAATCTGATATAAACTATCCAATTTTTAGAGGAATAGTTTATCTGGGCAAAATACATAAGATATTCTCATTTTTTAGGTTATTTATTGCTTTTTTCTATACAAATAAACACCCATATTATGCATTATTTGATATAATATATTTAATCTTAATAAGTTAATCAATTATATATGGAACTTGTATTAATATAATTTTGTATAGAAGATTTCCACTTAATAATTTTTTGATAAGAATTATCATTTGGGTTTCCTCATTTTTAACTGTTTCTCATTTGTTTTTTCTTATTTATTAACATTTTGGTCTTTTTATAAAATACTTTCTTTATCTTAATTTCACACTTTATTCAATATTAAACCTTAATATTGCTTATTTTTGGAGTTAGCTATCGATAAGATCATCATTTTCACCCCACCGAGACTGTAAAAAAAGTGTGGAGTTTTTATGAAAAATTCATGTTTTACTTATAAAGGAAAATCATGGAAAATTAAAAAACTCCACAAAAGTTTTACAACCTCAATTTAGCGAAACCTTTATATAGTATATGCTTACATTTATTTGTTGTACTTAAAGAATTTTTTTTTATGTACAAAAAAAATGTGTTATAAAATCCCAAAAATATAAAAACTTCTATTATTGCTAATCAAGCTAATATGAATATAATACTTTTTTTGGGTTTTTTTTCGATTAAGGCAAACTATAATCATTTATTAGTATTATTGTGTGTCCTTAATCGTTTTAGGTCTATATTATATATTGGCTTAAAAAAAAGTAAAATGTTTATGAGAGGTGAATATGAGCATGAAACGATTGTTTTTTGCAGGTTTTATTGCTTTACTATTGTGTGTTAGTGCAGTTGGCGGTGTGTCCGCTGGTAAACAAGGTGACACGTCTATAACTTTACATGTTAATGAGACCATAAAACAAGGCACAGAAGGCTGGACAGGCATAACAGTTAAACCTTCAGGTGATGCAAGTGCTTATGTGGCAGCTAAGTATGTAGGTAAGAATGATATGCGTTACACTGGTCTTAAAGTAACACCACCTGGTAAAACTGCTAATTTTGATGTTGGTAAAGATGCCTGGTATGGATGGTACTATAATACTGTGCACGTGACAGTAGTACCTTAAGTCTATGAATTGTGAATGTGTTTTTTTATATACGGGAATTTATATAAATTCCCTATATAATAATTTTTTTTTTTATGTACAAAAAAAAACTATGTACAGTATATATGTTTTGTTTAATAATTTAAAGGATTTATACGATTTATACAATATGATACCTGATAATCAATTTGTATTAAAACTTAATAAGAATAATGTAAATAATTTATTCAATATTATTCAAAGTAATAGTGATAATGTAGTTGGTCTTCTTAATAGTTTAAATGATAATGTGAGAAATTATTTTGTAGAAAATCTTAATAAGATTAATTTAAATAGGTTATTCAATATTATTATTCGTAATGGTGGTGATATATATGCTTTTGTTGATAGTTTAAATGATAATGTGAGAAATTATTTTGTAGAAAATCTTAATAAGATTAATGAAAATCTTTTATCATCCAGTCCTCCTGTGGTTCCACAAGATAATGTGGGTGGGAATGATAGTCAACAAATACAAGTATCCAATCCTCCTGTGGTTCCACAAGATAATGTGGGTGGGAATGATAGTCAACAAATACAAGTATCCAATCCTCTTGTGACTCCAAACTTTTCATATAATGATTTAATTAGAAATTCTAATTCAATTGCATTTATGGATCTTAATCAACATCTTAATTCCCCTATTTATCCTCTTGTAAATGAATTAAATAATATTTTTCAGGAACATGGAGAAAATATTATTAATGATGATTTATATTTCGTGTATAATGCTTTAATTTCTAATTTAAGAGATATTACGATTTCTATTCCATTTATGGATGATGGTGGTCATGTTTTATTTGATCTTTATACTGTTAATGGAAATAATTTTTTACTCTTTAGAAATGATCCAACTTTTATAAGTATGGGTAGTAATCTTAATTCTATAGATGTATATAATTTAATTGTTAATTCTCTTGGTTTTTATTTAAGAAATATTAATGATATTAATTGGAATTCTATTCAACCGTTATCTGCTGCGAATATTCAACAATCTGGATTTTCAAATGTGATTCAACTTATTAATCGTCTTCTTGTATCACATCAAATGGGTCATGGATCATATATACTTGTATCTCCGATATTGATGAATGTGAGTTATATGTTGGATAATGGTACATTATCAAATGAGGGGCATTGGGTTGCGTCATTTTTGAGATTGATGTATACTCAGAGTGGTGATTTTATTATTTCTAATGAGTTGATTTTAAATAGTATGAACATTCATACTCATTCAACTAATAATATTTCTTTGCCGCAGCAGTATTCAGCTCAGTGTGCTTATATTATGTGTGCGAATATGTTTTCTGTGGTTACAGGATCTCCTTTCGCCACATTTAAATTTTATAATCAAAATGCTAAAAATCCAGTTAATCCGTGGCTGATTTTTAAAAATCTGAATTATTTTAATAAAATTGTGATTGTAGATAATGCTGCATCACAAGTACCATCATCATCCAATTTTGTGCTTTCACAACAAACAGCGTCATTTCCACAAACACCAGTAAAAACAATGCCACCAGGTTTTGTGCCTCAACGAGATAGTACTATATTTCAACATGATCCGAACTTACCAGAATCTAATGTTCGTTTAGATAATAACTTATCAGAAGTAATTAGTTCACTCATCCCTGCTCATTATAGTTTTAATAGATTTTTGGAGGAAATTATTGATTCTGGTAATAGGGTTGATGGTTTGGGTAATAGGGTTGTTGATTTTAATGATGCTAATTTCTTATTTAATAATTGGACTAGTTTGGTTAAAAATTATATTTCTCCTAGTGAAGATAATCGGATTCATGTTACAATTCAAGGCGATGGAGTTTTAACATATATTGAAGAGTATGCTTTTACTATTACTACTGTAAATTCAGGTCGATTCAATGGTTATAATGTTATTTTGGCTGATGATCCTTCTATGATTGGTCTTTTTAACTGTTATTCGGGTGATCTTGGTAATCCTATTGATTTCAGTGCTGTTATTGATAATCTTATTAATATTTTTGCAGCTGATACAGCACATATTATTGATAATTATAATGGTGATTTCTTATATCCTTTCCCTTTTAATACTGATAATGCTAAGGTTAATCATGATGGGCGTGTTAGTGGTTCTCATTGGGTTTTAGGCATGTTAATTTTCAATTATAATGCAGGTCGTATACTTAAGCTTAGTGGGGGTTATATTAATAGTTTCAATGTTCATAGTTCTGGTATTTCGCAGCAATATTCTAATTTTTGTACTTTTCATGCTTTGTGCAATCTTGTATCCTTGATTGAGAATGATTTTGTATACTTTGTTCATATTGCACCAGAGGTATCAGGATCACAAACACCAAGAATAATTCAAAAATCATCAGTACAAACA
This sequence comes from Candidatus Methanovirga procula, assembly GCA_031280375.1. Taxonomy (GTDB): domain Archaea; phylum Methanobacteriota; class Methanobacteria; order Methanobacteriales; family Methanobacteriaceae; genus Methanovirga; species Methanovirga procula. The sequence goes on from JAITGU010000145.1 coordinate 35,790, forward strand.
ATAATATCACCACCACCAGAATCATCAGTACAAACAATACCAGAAACACCAGTAGTAAAAACAATAATATCACCACCACCACCAGAATCATCAGTACAAACAATACCAGAAACATCACAAACACCAGGAACAATAATATCACAAAAATCAAAAACACCACTACTATCTGGAAGAAAATTTAATAATATGGTAGAGTTTACTAATTTTGTAATTAGTCCAGAATTTAATAATATTGATAGTGGTCGTAATATTGAAACTATTATTCGCTGTGTAAGAGAATTAGGTTTTAATAATAAGACTGATCTTCTCGAGTTTACAGTAAGATTAAAAGAATTAAACTTTAGTTTTCATGATCTTGGTAGGTTCGTAGGCTGTACAGTATTTGCTGAGAATAAAACTGATGGTTTTATTGACTTTGCAGTAGTCCAAAATAAATTTGATCCTGTACAACTTGGTGAGTTTGCACGTGGAGCAAACCTTGCAAATCATATTTATACTCCTATTAACCTCATTGAAAAAGGAAAATTATCGTTTAGTCCTGAAGAATTTGGTGGGCTTTTTTATGGAGCAAAACTTACAAGTGATCTTAATGCTCTTATTAAGTTTGCAGTCGAAAGGAAATTTGGTTCTGTACAACTTGGTGAGTTTGCACGTGGAGCAAAACTTACAGATAATCTTACAGATAATTTAAAACTTACAAATAGTGGTAATGTTCTTTTAGTGTTTTTAGCAAGATTAAAACAGTTTAATAATGCTCTTCTTCTTGATTTTAATAAAGGAGCAAAAATTGAAAATAATGTTTTTAAAGAGTTTGAATCGGCGGCGAATAAACTTATCACAATTCGAGATTTTAAGGTATTCAAGGAAATTATTAAGACTCCTGAAGGTTTTGCTGAGTTTGCAAAAGGAATTGGACTTACTATGAGTAATGGTCTTATTAGCTTTGCAAAAAAAACAATAGGGTAGGATACTAAGGGTCTTGCTAAGTTTTCAGAAGTATATGGGCTTACTATGAGTAATGGTCTTATTAGCTTTGCAAAAAAAACAATAGGGCAGGATACTAAGGGTCTTATTAGCTTTGCAAAAGGATTAACAGGGCAGGATACTAAGGGTCTTATTGCCTTTGCAAAAAAAACAATGAGGATGAATATTGAGAATCCTATTGTCTTTGAAAAAAAAACAATGAGGATGAATATTGAGGGTCTTATTGCCTTTGCAAATGAATTAAGTTTTAATACGGCCTTAAGGCTAGTTGAGTTTGCAGGTGGTGTGTTCGGAACGGATAAAAAGCTTTTGATTGATTTTGGAAGAACATACAGGCTTAGTGGTTTTAATCTTTATGTTTTTATTATAAAATTTAATCTTCAAAGACTTGAATCTTTAATTGTTGAAGACATGCATATAGTAAGACCATATCCTGTAATATCTATTGATGAAGACATGCATATAGTAAGACCATATCCTGTAATATCTATTGATGAAATAGTTTTAAGTATATCAAAAAATATGGAGTATAATATGGAATTTATTAAGTTTTCAAGAGAATATAATACTCCTATACTTCTTTACGAGGCTATACTTAATGGAAAAACTACTGAATATATTAAAACTTTAGGAATCCCAATTGAAACTGTAAACCAGTTACAAGATCTTGAGACTTTGTTTGTATCTAGACTTAAAAATATCTTTAATAATTATGGTTTTAATATTTTGGATGCATTATCTAATATACCTGCAGAAGAACAGATATTAAAGGTTAATAATCTTATAATGAATGCAATGAAGGAAGTAAATAGAAATCCTGAAAATCTTGCTAAGCTTGCAAAAGGACTTACTATGAGTAATGGTCTTATTGACTTTGCAAGGATCGTGTTAAAAGATGATTATATAAGTCTTGCTAAGTTTGCAAATAAATATGGACTTACTATGAGTAATGGTCTTATTGGCTTTGTGGAGTCAGTGTTAAAAGAAGATTTTATGAATGAGAATGTTTTTTTAGAAGTTGCTGTTGCTTTTGTAAAAGAATATAAACTTACTATGAATAATGGTTTTCTTGACTTTGTAATGAAATGCCCAAATGTTAGTGGGGCTAATCGTGTGCTTATTTCTTATATTGGAGCTAAAGCAGGATTTGATGTGAATAGTCTTGTTGATCTTGCAGGAAAATTCAAAATATTTTCTGATGACCACTACTTAACTTTTTTTGTAAATTTAATGTTTGTTGGATCAAATCGTGATTTTAAGCTTATTGCTAATTTTATAAAAATATCAGATATTCGCGGCACTGATCTTTCTGCTTGTTTATTAAACACATTAAAAATTGTGGGGCATGAAAAGACTCTTCCTGAGACTTATATAGGTTTTGGTAAGTTTGCAAGAGAATATTGTCTTAATCTTGATGAGATGGTTGAGTTTTTAGGATTATTTAGGCCTCCTACAGATATTACTCATCAAGAGTTTTGTTTTTTTGCAGATGGAGCAGAACTTATTGTGAATAATGATCTTATTAGTAGTTTTGGAAGGAATGGCAAAGTAATAACTTTTAACGAGGTTGTTAATAATTCTAGTTTTGATGTTTATTTGAATAGGAATTCTGATGCATATTGTCTAATTTCTCTAATGTTGAGTTGGGTTGGAAATTGTAATGATAATTTTAATTTAGAGATTAGGGCGTTTTTAAGTCAGCATTCTGAGGCAGTGAACTTATTCTGGGGTCATGATGATGTACAGACACAAGTAAGTATTAAGGATATATATGGTAAAGTTCATAGTTATTCTTTCATGGGTTTCTTAGAACAGATGACCTCTAATAATGATATTTCTGAGGGTGGTTTTCATCTTAATGACAGGTGTAATTTTATTTTAATTGATAAAACTGAAGTTTCAGCTAAAGAACTTTCTGAAATTTTTGGATCTAAGATTAGGGTATATATGATAAATAATGATCAGGATAGTATACGCCATGTTTCAGATTGGGTTTTGAACGAGACTACAGGTGATGAATCAGTCAGAAGATCTGTATATGATATGTTGAATCTGTATAATAAAATTAATAATATATTACTTGTTACATTTGAGAGTGAACTGGGACAATTAATAGGAAGATATATGGATGATGATTTAAGTCATCGTCCGCCTGGGGTTAGAAGTGTTTATAGTTTACAACCTTATGATAGTGGGAATGGTCCTGTTTTAGCAGAGGTCAGAGAGCGTTATGTTCGTTATGGTTATGCAGAGAGAGAATTCGCTGAAATACTCAATAAAACGATTGAACATTCTGTTATAGCTGTGTTTGATGATATTGTCAAATTATTAAGAGGAAATTATGATCCTGAAGCGTTTGGTAACAGAGCAAGAGAATTAGGACTTGTCACTGGTCATGATTTTGTTAGGTTTGCAAGATTAATAGGAATTACTGAATTTGAGGATTTTGATCTTTTTGCAAAAGGAGCGAATTTTAACCAGCAGAATATTGTGAGTTTTGTTGATTTTGTAATTGAATTAAATATTAATGATTCTAAGGATCTTGGTATTTTTGTAAATAGGGTATTGGGACTTGATTTAAAAGCTAGTGCATTATTTGTACAAAATATAATATCTAAAGGTGTAAGTTTTGATATTCCTCTTTTTGCAAGGTATCTAATAGATCCTAATGGTATTGGTGAATTTAGTTTTGATTATGTTGATAATATTTTAAAGTTTAGAAATGAGGGAGTAGGTCTTTTTGATTGTGATTCTTTTGAGTTTGCAAATAAAGTGGGATTTCTTGTAGTTAATGAGGATGGAAGAGTTGATTTTGCCAGAACTTTGAGTGATGATGCGAGAGATATATTGGCTACTGTTCTTGCTAAAGAAAAAGGTCTTTTTTTCATTTTTGGTGATAAGAATAATAGGTTTAGTGAGGAGGCTAAAGGGCATATATTTAATAGATTATATGATCTTAAGCCTTCCACAGATTATCATGGTAAGCCTTTCATGTATTCATTTAATTTGGTTTTTTCGAAAGGTAATGTTCTTGCTACATTTGACTTTGTGATGGAGGATGGTTTCCATCTTAGGTATGTGATGCTTGAAGAATTCGAAAAAATTTTCCATGACCTTTGTCCGAGGGTTTATTATTTGGGTCCATGTATTGATCTTGAGAATTCAAATTATATCTTTTTACGTGGGGCCGGTAATCAACTAGCTTTTTTTGATGATGCTGGTCGTTTTCAGAATCATAAGATTTCTAATATTAACTTATACAATAATGCTCTAATCAAATATAATAATGAAGAGATTAAACCTAATTTTGATAGTTTCTACAAATTAGCAGACTTTATTGATAAAGGATTTTTAACGAGTTTTACAACAACATCTACTAAGGATTATAGTATTGTACCTTTCGATTATTCTGACTATGGATCTGCTCTTGAGTATTTTTGGATTGATTTTTTTAGAAAAACTTCTTCCAGTAATTTATCTGATTTTCAAATAAAATTATTTAATATAATTACTGATGCAGATAAGGGTTTTATAAATGTGTATGGACCTTTTAATGGAGAAACTCCAATATTTCCTGACTTATTTTACTTGGGTAAGTCCATTACTAAAGAGTATTCTATGAATTTTTTTAACTTGTTTTTACGTATTGTGAATGTAGTGAGTGAGCTTCCTATGAATACTGGAGAGCGATCTGTGTTTTATTATAATCTTAATTTAATTCGAGAATACTATTTGGGGAATGTTTTTAATAATATTCCTGATCTTGATTTTCCTTCCATGATTGTAAGTTCTCTTGGGGATGATGTCTTAAATAATTTATTAAGTGCTATGCCTAAAAGAATTGCTTTTGTTGAAAATTTGAGTCCTGGTGTGGAATGGGATAAAAGAATTATAAGTCTCTTTAATCGTGCAATTGAAAGTCATTTAGCTGATGAATATCTGGGGTTCTTGTCTGATTGGATTGCTAAAGGAAAAAGTCTTTTTTCCATTTTTGGTGATAATAAGTTTAGTGAGGAGGCTAAAAATCATGATAATAAGTTTAGTGAGGAGGCTAAAAATTATATATTTAATAGACTAGCTGGTGGGAAACCTTATGGATCAGAAGGTTTGGTTTTTTCGAAAAATAATGTTCTTGCTACATTTGACTTTGTGACGAAGGATGGTTTCGGGCTTAAGCATGTGATGCTCGAAGAATTCATGTCATTTGTTAAAATAGGTGGAGATAAGGTTCATTTGCAGGTTTTTTATTTGAGTCCATCTATTGATTTTAAAAATTCGGAGCTTATTTTCTTGCCTTACGCTGATCTTCAAGGATTTTTTTTAGAGGACAATGGTCGTTTTCAAAATTTTAATATTAGGAATGTTGTCTTATATAATGAACCTTTAAGTAGGTTTAATAATAATATAAATGAATTTGATTGTTTCTACAAGTTAGCAGACTTTATTGATAAAAACTATCTTAACTATTTTAATAAGAATTTTGATGAGATAAATATGCCTTTCTATTTTATGCAACCAGTAAGGGGTTATTTTTCTCATTTACTGACTGATTTTATTGTGAAAACTTCTTCTAATGATTTATCTAATCTTCAAATTAAATTATTTAATAAAATCATTACTAGTTCAACTGAGATTGTTGATGCATGGGGAATGTTTGGAAATTGTATATCAGTCCCTGAGTTTTGTGATTTTAGAACTATTGAATATCTTATCAAAGATATTAATAAGTTTTCAAATTTTGTGGATGTATTGCGTATGGTTCCTATGGGTGTAGAGGAGAGAATCGTGTTTAGTTATTATGTTAATCTCATTCGAGAAGATTTGTTGCTTTGTCTTGTTAACAGTTATAGTCTTCGGCAGCCTTTTTCTAGTCCTCAGCGGCCTCAAATTCCATCACTTGAAAATCCTGTGTTTCTAATTGAGGATTCTAACATTATTAATTTGAATGTTCAAAGTTTGAATATTGGAATGATAGAAGAACTTACATTATGTATTAGACCTACTTCCTTTGATATTTTATTTAATAATATGTTTAAAGAGAATGTAGTAGTTGATTTTAGTGGTTTTGGTCTTGATGTGAAAAACAACATTATAAATTATGTTAATAATCATGTATCAAATAACTTATTCAATTATATGTTTAATACTGGTAATGGAGTTGCTTCTGCTTTTGTTAATGGTCTGGATGCTTTGATGAAAGACAAAATAGTATTAGAACTTGATGATGGTATATTTGTTAGTTTATTCAATGATATGTTTAATACTGGTAATGGAGTTGCTTCTACTTTTGTTAAAGATTTGAATCCTATTATAAGTGGCATAGTGGTGGAACGACTTAATGATGCTGGTCTACTTGTTAGTTTATTCAATGATATGTTTAATACTGGTAATGGAGTTGCTTCTGCTTTTGTTAAAGATTTGGATCCTAGTATAAGTGGCATAGTGGTGGAACGACTTAATGATGCTGGTCTCCTTGATGGTTTATTCAATGATATGTTTAATACTGGTGGAGGAGTTGCTTTTGTTAAAGGTTTGAATCCTGTTATGAAAAACATGATTTTAGGATATATTGACTCTCAAATATTAGTTAATTTACTCAATAATCTCTCTATCCCTGATTATAAGGATTTTCTTAGAGGTTTAGATAAGTTTGTGAGATCAAAAATTACGCTTGTATTGAATACTGTTGCTAATATCAAACTTCATATCAAAAACGGTTTAACAACTTTAATTGCTTTACTGGATGGTTTCGACTCTGCGTTAAATAAGATTGATTTTCTTAAAACTTTGAATGTTGAGGGTTTGAATGTTGAGGGTAAAGTTATTTTAGAATTACTTGAGTATGAGGTCTTAAAGAACTTAATCCAATCTATTCCTAAAGAAGATATAATTACTTTTGTTACTAGTTTGGAACATCCTATTTCACCTCTTGTGAAAGACACCATTTGTGAAGTTTTGATCCCTGAGGAGATAATATTATTATTCAATGTTAGACATGAGTTTAATCTTGTGTTTGTTAGAGATTTGAGTCTTAATTCGAAGAGTAAAATTGTATTAAGTCTTGGTGAAGGATATCTTAATATTTTAAATAATTTATTCATGGATATGTATAATTGTTATAATTCTAATAGTGAAATAGCTGGTTTTGTTAGAGGTTTGGATGAGCGGGTGAGAAACGTGATTCTACTATCTGTTAAGGATACTTCCTTATATCCTTTATTACATTCTTGTATCAGTGATATAGGTTTTGCGAGAAGTTCAGAATTATATGTTGAGAATATATCTACACAAGTATCTACACAAGTAGTAGTACCTAATAATACTCCAATAGTAACACCTGTTACTGTGTTGGAATCTCCACAAGTATCTACACAAGTAGTAGTACCTAATAATACTCCAATAGTAACACCTGTTACTGTGTTGGAATCTGATGTTTTTATAACTCCACCAAATAGTAACACCATAATAGTGTTGTAGAATTTAATTACTTTTATGGCTCCAATAGTAACATCTATTGGGTTCTGATGTTAAATACATATTATAGTGTCTTACTAAAAGTATTTAACTAATAAAATACAAATACTAATTTTATGAGTTCTGGTAGAAATAAAAATTGAAGATCATTTAAAAGTTAGTGAAATTAATGAGCTTTTAAAAGAGAGTTTAAACAGCATCATATGGTTTATCAAGGATTATTATTTTTAAAATTACTTTATGATAATAATACTGTTAAAAATGCATTTAATCTGTTGAATATTTCGTAGAGAAACTGGTTTTAAATGGTTAAAATTGTATAATGAAAATGGTTTTGATGGTTTAATGCCAAATTATGATAATTGTGGAAGACATTCTCTTTTTATCTGATGAACAAAAAAAAAATGAGTTAAAAGAATTTTGGCTCATGAGTATTTTTTGGCACATAGCTTTATATAGTACAATGTCATAATATATTAATCAAGGTGTCTGATTTTCATGAAAATTTCACGACTTCTTTAAAGGTATTTCCCCATAAAAAACAATTAATCATGGCAATTCATTAAAAGTACAAATCATATGCGAATGATTTTAAATTTAGGGTCTTAAAAATCGAAAGTATTTAAATACTATTGGGATTATATATTTAATCGGTGATTTAAATGAAAATCCCGTTAAATCCTGTATAAAAAAAGACCCTATATGGATATTGTTTGGCAAAGTACTTAAAGTTTATCGTATTCATAGAACTTTTCAAGAAGAATTATGCTCGAAATGGATTAAAAAAGATTGAAAGCCATCAAATAATGTTAAAAATGGTATTATTATCAATATTTTTTAAATTAGAGCTTAATAATGTTTACAATCAAGTAGATAGTAAATCTAAGCTTCGTGAATTTCTTGGTATTGAAGACTTACCATAGAATAGAATAAATAAGAGAGATTTATTCAAGGCATAGTGAGGATAAATACTTGGAATTAGCTTTAAAAACATTGAATAAGCTCCAATTTCAAAAAATAAGAAATATTAAGACTATAATAATTGTATATCAACTTCAATAACATTAGATTTAAAGTTCAGTGGGAAGTTTTTATAGTAAAGCAAATGTTGCTTACTAAAGACTATAAAAGGGCCTTTTCTACTAGTATTGGGCATT
>JAITGU010000197.1 GCA_031280375.1 Candidatus Methanovirga procula
ATTTCACTATTAAATAATTATAAAATTAATTATTATCAATAAAATACACTATTTAATTAAATAAAAATTAAAATAAAACAATATTATATTTATTTAAAAAGTCCATTACTTAAAAAAATTATGTCAAGGACTATAATAAAGTATTATCCCAAAACTTATATGACTAATGAAGTACAATATATTTTCATGTCAAATTTTACGAAAAGGTAACGAGTCTTAGCTTATACGAAAATTGGTTAAAAGAATTCATGAATATCTGTCTCAAAAGTTAGGGACAGTACTATAAAGTATATTATTATTTTTTTAAACCATAATTGTTTTGTAGATGTTCTGTTAAATTATAAACTATCAAATATAATGCAAAAATCATTAAACCATTATAAATAATACTAATTCTACAATTTAAAGCACTAAACCCTGTTAAAAAGCCAGAAGAATAACCAGGTATAAAACCCACTGAAATCTGTGATACTATTGCAAATGTAAATATACACATACTAACAAAAACACTCATCCTACTTGAGAGAGAGAGAGAGAGCACAGTGAATCATATTAACGATTAAAATGAATAAAAAAACAAAAAATATACAAATAATATTGGAATTAAAAATTCCATTATTTTCTGACATTAATAAATTCATAACTGATTCAAAATGAACATAATTTATAAAATAAATAAAATTTAAAAATATAAAAGGAATAAAACCAAGCATTCCAATTTTTTTATTTTTTGATGTGATAAACATATAAACACCGATAACACCAAAGAATATGTATGAGACAAAATCATTAATTAATAAAATAAATGTGTACAATAACCCGTTATAAATCTTAGAACCAAAAGTAAGGCATAAAAACTCTGGATTCAATCCAACTAAAACAATATGCCTTGAGTTGTTTCCTGGAGATAATATATGGAATAAAATTCCTAAAAAAACTACAAAAACAATTAAATACCCTAACTTTGGAATTTTCATCTTTTTATAGAAAAGATAAGATGCGATAAAAACATAAGATCCTAAAATAACAAAAGCCATTATTTCTTCATTTATTGCAAAAATTAGGGAAAAAAATAACAAAAAATAAATAGTTATTCTCTTAAATCCATTTTGCCTTGACTTAAACACATACTCTTTAACTAAATAAAAATGTATAATCGAAAAACAAAATGGCCAAACATAGTTCAAAGTTGTTGTTATATAACCTGCAGGAGATTGTAGCTCGTAAGAATAAGAAACAACATAAAATAATAGACATAAAAAAACAGAAATTGAGTTTATATATAATTTCTTTTTATCAGATAAAAAATTAAAATCAGAGAATAATCTCGGCATTAAAACACTTACAACTAAAAGAATCAAAGAATCTAAAACCTTCCAAACCCAACCAGGTAAGTTACAAAAAATAGGTGATAAAAAGTCAGACACCACTCTTGAACTCCAATGCATATACTGTCCTACAACAAAATTATTATCGTTGAATGCAAATAATGTATTTATGCCCTTAGCAAATGCAATATCATCGGCAGTGTTGGTGGTTATGGGAATATGAAAGGTGAGTAATAATATAAAAAATATTATGAAAGGAATATAATTAAAAAATCTTGAATTAAGGGTCTTGTTAAATATTATAAAATTCAATCCTCCTCTACACCAAATGCATTTATACTAAAAATAATACTAAAATCAAATATTTCATGAAATTTTATTATATAATTTTATAGTATTTTAGTGAAACTAAGCTTTTTGAATTTTAAATTACCAAAACTCTTTGATTTTCAGTAATTAAAAATAGAATCCAGTTAATTTTTTTAACTTGATTTAACTTCTTAATTTTCAATTTAATTATTTAAAATATATTATTTTTTTATATAAAGTATATGGGATTATTATTTAATTTTTTAATAAATATTTGTAAAAACTCGATAAAAGACTATTTATTATTTATTTCTTATATAATATTTTCTATTAATACCTTTGATGTTTCCCGCCTTTCTTAGTCTTTTTTTAACTTCATTAAACCAATTAGGAGCCACTCCAGCTTCTTTCAATTGTTCCTTATATTTATTCATTTCAAACTTGTCGTTTATTTCATAGTTTGAAGTTAAAATATCTACAGCAATATCTACAAACTCATCTATTTTACTTACAGGAGTGTTATTTGAATAAAATTCGTCACTTTCAGTTGCAACATATTCTTTTATCATTTCAGCTACTTTATTACTCATAGTAGTCTTATCTTTATCTGCTCTGATTTTAAACTTATCTCTAAGTTCTTTTTCAAGACTTACATTTAAAAATACTCTTGGCAAGATATCAACATCCCCACATTTTTTATTTATTTATTCTGATAACTTTTTTATTTTTATATGTGTAAATAGTTTATTAAACAATATTTATTATATTATTTTTATTATAAAGCATTAGCATGTTTAAATATAGCTTATTAAGCAATAATTAATTAGTGTTATTATTTTTGTCATTTTTATTATATTTTATTGTGAAGTATTAGTCATGTTTAAATAATTTATATATCCCTTGTTGTCTTCTAAGACCCTTGTTGTCTTCTAAGATGTTTATTTTATAGTTTGAGTAATTCTGTCGATTTAATGAATTCTTCTTTTTTTAAAAAATTAATCATACTTATTTCTTAAAAAAAATTGATAACTTGTAAAATTTTGAATAAAAAAAAAAACTTGTAAATTATTAATTTATTTGAAAATATTAATCTATTTTAGAGTATTAATTCAATTAAAAGTATAATGAAATAATACAAAATAAAATAAAGTTAAATAATACTTTAAATTACATATTATAGAAGTAGCCATATTCTGAGGTCTTGATTTTTCTTAGTAAAAAATTAAATGAGAATTGCAGTTCTCAAACATTAATTTTTTCTATTTATATTATTTGTTTTCATCACTTATAAATGTTGCTAATCTTTAACTAAAAAAATAGTTATATTTATATATGATAAAAAACATAAAATAAACTAAATATAATAATATTTTTAAAAAAAGGAGATAATTAAATGTTAAATTTCAAAGTGAAAGTAAATAAAGCTAATAAAAATATTAATTATTTTAAAATAACTGTTCCCAAAAAAGTCGCTGAATTTTTAGAATTAGATATTGGTGACTCTGTCAATTATAATTTAAGTCGCGATGAAAAAGTCATATTAACTAAAGAGACAGATAATTAGGGGCTGTTAAGTAATGACTAAAGAAGAAACAAATAATAGTGTTAGTAGGGAAATGATTTGTTGATTAATTTTCTCAATGAAAAATTTGATATGTGTAGATGATTAAAATTAATGAAAAAGCATTTTCTATTTTAAGAAATATTGGCTATTTCAAAGAAGAAGAAATAGACACACTAAAAAAATTAGTGGAAATGTACATTGAAGAAAGAAATTTGGGATGGTGGGGCTGAATGAATAATGAAGATACTGACATACTAATTAAATTTCTTGAAGAAAAATTCAATCATCAAGAAGCTAAAACTGATTCACAATTCAATAGAATAGATGATAAAATCGATCATTTAGAAAAGGAATTAAGGGAAGATATTAAAGATTTAGAAGATGATTTGACTAAAATTAAGGATAATCATTTAACTCATATTTATGAGAAAATAGATGAACAAAGCAAAGAAATGAGTGAAATAAGACGAGAAGTAAGTGAATTAAAGGGTAGTTTTAATACTATTAAGCCTATTGGTTATACTATTGCCGCTGGTGTGGTGGTGGCAGTGTTCAAATACCTATTCTTCCCTAATTCTTAATGGGGTTAGAAAAACATGAGGAGGGTTTTGATGAATAACGAAGATACTGATATACTAATAAATTTTCTAAAAGAAAAAATATAAATAATAATGGGGATTATAAAAAAAATGCCTTATTCATCAGATGTTAACTAATATTTTAAAGGAACATATATTAGTATAAGAATTAATGAAAAAAAATTAAATTATGAAGAATTTTATAAATATATGGAATATAGAAGATTAGAGAAGTTAAAAAAACAAGAATTATAATATTTTATAAAATTATTATTTCTTGATCACTTTATCAATACAAAAATATTATATATATCTTTCATATAAAAATATAATCATGAAAATTTTTGAGGAGAAAGTGTGTGATATGGACAGTTCAAAAGTTAAACATGGAAAAGGAAATACATAGAAAATTGATATTTGGGACAGTCTGCAAGATCTTTCTTTGAAAAAATATTGAATAAAAAATATAATAAAGTTAATTTAGACTTTAAAAATGTTGAATTTATGAGTAGGTCGTTTGTTCAAGAATATGTTTACCAAAGAAGCAATAAAAAACTTGAAATTACTGAAGAAAACCTCTCTCCATTTGTTGAAGGATTATTGAATGTTGTTGAACAAGACTACATAAAACATTCTAAATTTTATGTTTAATTTTTTTGGAATTCTCTAATATTGTGTCTATGAATTTTATTTTATGAATCCATAGTACAGGAATGATAAAATGAAGTTAAATTGTTTTTGTAAAGGAGATAAGTTGTTAAAAGTATTTTTAGAGGGTAACCACGATAATTTCAACAAACAACCCCAAAATAAGTGTGATAAGTTAAAAGTAAAGTTAGATAATTTTTTAAATGGTGAAAAAGTAAATTTTGAAGAAAATATCGATTGGAACTTATTAAACCTAACCGAATTTCAGAAAAAAGTATTGTTTGAAACATATAGGATACCTTATGGTGAAATAAGAACCTACAAAGAAATAGCTGAAGAATTTAATTCCAAAGCATATAGGGCAGTTGGAAATGCTTTAAATAGAAATCCAATAGCTATTGCAATTCCGTGCCACAGAGTGATTGGTTCAAATAATTCACTAACAGGTTTTGGATTAGGATTAGAACTTAAAAAACAGTTGTTAATTAATGAAGGACATAAAATAGTAAAGGATAAATTAATTTTGACTATGTAAAAAATTCAGTGGGTGAAATAATTTTTCCATGATTTTGATCCCATTTAACCCTTTGAAGATCTAAATAAACTTCAATACTTTCAATAGTCTTATATAACTTCTT
>JAITGU010000030.1 GCA_031280375.1 Candidatus Methanovirga procula
AATTTTATAAAATTATAAAACTTTTAATAATTAATATACATTATTTAAATTTAATTTAAAGATATTTTATAAGATATAATTAAATTAATAATTTATAAACATAACCATAATGACTATAATATAATTCAAAATGATAATTCAAATGAGTATTTAATTAAATATAATTTAAATAAACAGTATTGTGATTACCAATGAAAGAGATTATTAAATATGTTATTGAAGAAGATATTGGATTTGAAGATATTACAACAAATTCTTTAATAAATAAAGATGAAGTAGTTAGATCTACCATAATATCTAAAGAAAATGGGATAATAGCTGGTGTTGAAATAGCTAAAGATATTTTTTATTATTATGGTCTTAATGTAATAGCTTTAAAGAAAGATGGAGATAAAGTCCTTGATAAAGATATTATCATGGAAATTGAAGGGGATGCTCGATTAATTCTAAAGTTAGAGAGAACAGTTTTGAATATTTTGATGAGAATGAGTGGAATAGCTACAATTACAAGCCAACTAATCAAGAAAACTAACAAGAAAATCATAATAGCTGGAACAAGAAAAACCTTACCTGGACTTGGTTTTATTGATAAAGAAGCAATTAAGATTGGTGGAGGTGATAGCCATAGATTTTCTTTAGATGATTTGGTTTTGATTAAAGATAATCATATAGCTATTGTAGGCTCTTTAGATAAAGCTATTAAACTTGCTAAGGAAAAAAATAGCTTTACAAAGAAAATAGAAGTTGAGGTTGGAACTTGTGAAGATGGATTAAAAGCTGCTAAATTAGGTGTAGATATTATAATGTTGGATAATATGACTATCCCTGAAATCAATAAAACAATAGCTATTTTAAAAGAAGAAAACCTCAGAGATAAAATAATAGTTGAGGTTTCAGGTGGAGTTAATCCTGAAAATATTTCTTCCTATGGAGAAACTGATGTGGATGTTATTTCATTAGGCTTCATCACTCACTCTGTAAAAAGCTTAGATTTAAGTTTAAATATCAAATAGTTAGTTTAAAGTTGATAAAATGATGGATGAAACCAAAGAAGCATTGACCAAGATAGGAATTAAATTTTCTCAAAATAAACAATCAAATAAGAGATTTAGTGATGGTGGACAATACAGGATTGAAGTTCCAGGAATTCAAAATCCAATAGCTATGTCCTCTTTAATATCGGCTATAGAAGAAAAAAATATTATAATTCATCGTGTGACTCAAACAAAAGGAATAATGCTTTTGACAGACGATGAAATAAATAAAATGGTTGATTTAGCTATTGAAAACAAGTTAGAACTATTTTTAAGTGTGGGACCAAGAGCAACCTATGATACAAGTGCTACTGCTCAAACAAAAGAAGGTTCAAGAATAGCTTATAGAATTAGAGGATATGAAAATTTAGTTTATGCTATCGAAGATGTTAAAAGAGCTATTTCCTTAGGAGTAAAAGGAATACTTCTCTACGATGAAGGATTATTGTATTGTTTAAATAAATTAAGAGAAATTGATGAAATACCTTATGATGTCCATTTCAAAGTATCAGCACACACTGGTCATGGAAATCCTGCATCAGCTATTCTTTTAGAACAATTAGGAGCAGGCTCAATCAACCCTGTTAGAGACCTTTCAATAGAAATGTTGTCAAATATTCGCCAAAATATAGACATTCCTTTAGATATTCACACAGAAAATCCAAAATCTTCAGGTGGCTTCATACGCCACTATGAAGTTCCAGAAATAATTAAAGTAGCTTCCCCAGTTTATCTTAAAACTGGTGGTTCAGTTGCACAAACTCATAACTGGGATACAACCGTTGATTCAGTGAAACAACGTGCAAAACAAGTTGAACTTGTTGTGAAGATGATAAATAGATATTATGGGGATGCTTTAATATCCAATAAATCATCAAAGGATTTAGCTATTCCCAAAAAAGTTTAATCATCAAGATTAAATAAAAAAAAATCTATTAAGATAAATATATATAGAATAATTAAAGGATCAAAAATATGAGTAATGAGAAACTTACAGAAAATCTTAAAGAAATGGTAATTGGATTAGGAGGATCAAATATTGGAATTGGAACTAAACAAACCTTAAAAGGAGGACCTGAATCCACAGATTTAAGTTATGTATTAAAAGATGCTGAATCATCAATCACTTTTGCAGTACCATTTAATCAAGATTTAATAGAACCATACCTATCTAAAAAAGATTTTTCATTAAATGAAAACAAAATTAGAACAACAACATTTACAGGAGGAATAGCTTTAGAGGTAGCTGGATTTTTAAATCAAATGGGCTATGAAGCTATTCCAATAGCTCCGAATTTTATTTATAGAAAAGACACTCCTAATGGGATAAGAGACAGGAAACCTTTAATTTCGCATAAGTACTTGGCTGCAAGATCAGGAGTAGGATTTTTTGGATATTCAGGTTCAATATTGACAAGTAACTATGGTTCAGCTATTGTTTTAGCTTCTGTTGTTACTGACGCTCAACTGACTCCAACAGACCCAATACCAGAATCAGAAAATTATTGTGATGACTGTAGACTTTGTAAACTTAGTTGTATTCCCAACTATATCTCAGATGAAAAAATTAAAGTAAACATTGGAGGCTATGACTTTGAGTATCAAAAGCCTAACAGTCATTGGAGATGTATTCTTGTTTGTGGTGGTGCAACAGGACTTCATTCATCAAAAAAATATTCTACTTGGTCTCCAGGAAGGTTTGATCTTCCAGAAGATGATGACAAGAAATTTGAATCATTAAGAGATAAATCAATGATAACTTATGTTAAAAGACCTAAAAAAGACGCTGTATTTTATCATCCAGGAGTTCCAGAGTATAAGATGCAGTACACTTGTAGTACATGCCAATTTATTTGTCATCCAGATAAAAGTGTTAGAAAACATAGATATAAGTTGTTTAAAGATAATGGTGTTATTGTTGAAAATGAGATTGGAAATAGAATGTCTGTATCTCCTGATGAAGCAGAGAATATTATTGCAAAAATGCCTGAAGATAGAAAAAGGTTGTATGTAAATTAAAAAAAAATCATAAATTTTATATTTATTAAAATCATTATATTTAATTAAATAGATTTTATGAAAAAATAATAAATTCATTTATTCTTCAATAGTCGTTTTTGTTTAAATTTTAATTAATAGACTAAAACTAATAAATTAAACTAAAAATAAATATAGAACTAATAAATAATTTAAATAATAAAGATAATTAATTATTAATTTACTAATTAAATAAAATAAATAATTATAACTTGTTAATTATTTTAGAAAAATAGATTTTAGAAATAGATTTTTTAAGGATTAGATTGTTTAAAATTATATTTTAGAATTTTATATAAATTTTCACTTATATTTTATATTATTTATTTAATAATTACTTATGTATTATTTATTATATTTATTTACTAAATCATTAATGTATTCATTAAATAATGTGTTATTAAATAGTATTTATTAAATCATAAGGTGATTATTTGTCAACAATGATATGGCCAGTGTACATTAATTCAATGAAAACACAGAAAGAAGGTAGAAAAATAGCTAAGGAGTATTGTATAAAAAATCCTGAGTTAAACGAAATAGAGAAAGCTGCTTCAAAACTTAATTTCAATCCACAAAAAGAAACTGACAAATCTTATCCAGCTTCTTGGTGGGAACAGTCAGGTAGAGTTATAATTGAAACAGATATGAAGAAAAACGATGCTTTAAAAAGGATCAGTTCATTGATTAAAGATCTTAGAGTTAATCACAGAAAATAAAAGACTGGATGGAATAAATATTTTGAAAGTAAATATTTATTATATTTTAATTTTTTATTTTTATGTATCATTAATATTTATTTTTATGAAAGATGATTTTTATGGATGAACATATTGTTGAGGCAATGGGAAAGACTAAGGTTGTTATAAAAGAAGGAAAAGTCATTGAAATAAGTGATCCTAAAATTGATTACTGCCCACTTTTTCATAAAAAAAGAGGAATCGAAAAGTTTAATAAAGATATTGTCAAAGAGAATATGGAATTTAGAATAGCTGATTTTGGAATGTGTACTCCTAATAGACAATTAGATATGAATGATTTTCTTTCATTCGGAATTTCAGAAATACTTTCAACACTTTTAGAGGAAAAAATAATCGATGTTGTTGTTATGGTTTGTGAAGGTTGTGGAACTGTCTTAGTAACCGAACCAAATAAAGCTCAAGGAATTGGAGGAAGAGTTTCTGGTCTTGTAAAAACAAGCCCTATTTCTGAGATTATTGAAAGAATTGGGGAAGATAATGTTTTAGATATTGAAAATGCTACCATTGACCAGTATAAAGGTGTTCAATTAGCTACTGATAAAGACTATAAAAATATTGCTGTTACAATAGCTGGTGGTAATGATGGTGAAAAACTTAGACAGTTGGAAAATGATAGTGAAGATGTTAATTTATATTTGTTCTCTGTTCATTCAACAGGAATAGATCAGACTGTTGCTGAGGATGCTATTAGATATTGTGATGTTGTAACTTCTTGTGCATCTAAGTATATACGTGATGTTGGCTTTAAAAAAGCCCATTTGACTGTTGGAAATTCTATTCCTATTTTTGCTGCAAGTGAAGATGGTAAAAGGTTCATTGAGTTGCGACTTAATAAAATTGATAAAAAAGTCGAAAAAGGTGAACAAAACCCTCCTAAGCCTTTAATTTAAACTATATGCTGTTGTCGATTATATTTGAATATAAAATTTTTAATAGCCATCATATATTTTTTATATGTTCCTACAATAAATGTCTATTGTATTAAAATAAATAATTAATTATAACAATACTCAACATCTTAGATTAAATAGTAATATTAAAATAATTGGACTTATGGTGATTAAGTGGACTTGAATTTAAAAATAAATGAAAATGGAAATATGGTAATTGGAAATATTGATGTAAATGAAATTGCAGAAGAGTATGGAACTCCTTTGTATGTAATTGACGAAGAAAGAATAAGAGACAATTATAAAAGAGTTTTCAATACATTCACTAAACATTATAATAAATTTAGAATATTGTATGCATGTAAAGCCAATACAAACTTGACTGTAATGAGAATTCTTGAAGAAGAAGGATGTTCAATAGATGCTGTATCACCTGGAGAAGTTTACACATCATTAAAAGCTGGGTTCGCTCCAAAGAAGATATTATTTACAGGAAACAATGTTAAAGATGAAGAATTGAAGTTTGTAGATGAACAAGATGTTTTAATCAATTTAGATTCTATCTCTCAACTTGAAAGATTAGCTAAAATTGTGAATCCTGAAAATTATAAAATATCTTTTAGAGTAAATCCTATGGTTGGAGCAGGGCATCATGAACACTGTATAACTGGTGGAGTCATGAGTAAATTTGGTATAAAAGAAGAAGAAGCTCCTGAAGTTTATAAAAAAGCTATTGATTTAGGATTTAAGCCCGTAGGAATGCATTCACATATAGGATCAGGAATATTAGATCCTAAACCCTTTAAATTAGCAACAAATGCACTTTTAGATATTGCTGCTAATGTTGCATCAGAAGTAGATATTAATTTTGAATTTTTAGACCTTGGTGGAGGACTTGGGATTCCATATACTCCAGAAGAGAAACCTCTTGACATTGATAAATTTGCAGAAGAGATAACAGGAATTTTCAAGAGTAAAACAAAAGAGTATGGTTTAGGAACTCCATACCTATATATTGAACCTGGAAGATACCTTGTTGGTGATGCTGCAGTTTTACTTACAAGAGTCAATACAATTAAAAATAGCTATCGCAAATTTGTTGGTGTTGATGCTGGTTTCAACACACTTCTTAGACCTGCGATGTATGATTCATATCATCATATTGCGGTTGCAAACAAGGGAAATAATAGAGAAGTTGAAAAAGTGGATGTAGCAGGTAATGTTTGTGAATCAGGAGACCTCTTTGCAAGAGATAGACCTCTTCCTAAAATTGAAGAAGGAGACCTTTTAGCTATTTTAAATACTGGAGCTTACTCTTTTTCAATGGCTTCACAATATAATTCAAGACCAAGACCAGCTGAGATATTAGTTAAAAACAATGAAGTTGAAATAATTAGGGAAAAAGAAACTTATGATGATTTATTTAATAAGCAAATATTACCTAAAAGATTACAGAATTAGTTAATCTACTGTTTAATTCACTAATTTAATCTATACTAAATTTAATCTACAAATTAATTAATAATTTCAGTGTTTTGCTAATTTATTAAGTGTTTTGAGTTTAATTACCAAAAATTTTTGTAATTATTAAAAATCAGAGATTTTGATGATGACCATTTTATATGCTGATGTTTTTGTGATAAGGATATGTTAGTAGCTCTTTTAAAGACCATATGTGGTCTGTTAATCCTATAGACATCATTGGAGTTATTTTATCATATTTTTTCCATACATTATCCTTTATTACTGAAAATCCGATGGATTACTGAAAATCGAAGATTACTGAAAATCGAAGATTTTCATAATTACAAAAATTGCAAAGCAATTTTTGGTAATTTTCCTCAAATTCTTTTTTTTCAAGGAATGATGAGTTTTAACGAAATTATGCACTGTTTTATATAAATCTAAGCTTGATTGTAAGCCATTTTATACTTTTTTAGAGTAGGATATTGTTTTTCTGCTCAATCTCTTGTTATCTTGCCTTAAATTTAAATTTAGGTTCAATATAGTGTTGTTGAAAATGTCGTGTATAGTTTATTTCTTCAGGTTTTCCATATGCGATACTTTTTTATAACACTTTCTATTTCTGCCTTTTTTTACAGTTTTTTTATAAACTTGTGCATATTTCAATTCTTCGAAAGGTCTTATAATATGGTTTTTGGAGTCCTTTCATTCTTTATTATGGGGTGTGGTTGTATAGTTTCACTGTATTTGTTTAATAACGAGTGTTTATAGAACTCTCTTCCATCTGTGACAAATAGTGGTAAATTGTTTCCCATTTTATGACTTCTGATGTATTGTTTTACAATTTCATACTGAAGATTTTATGGGTCATAATCTTCCAAGATGAGCTGCTAAAATTATTTATTTTTTTGGGATCGAATACTTAAGTAGACCCATACTTTTCTTCTTCTCTCTTGCAGCCCATTTTTGGAATATGTTTTTTTTTTAACAAAAGTCCATAATATCGTCCAAGTTCTGCTTTACACATTTAAATACTTTCATTCAGCACTTTTATTAACTATTTTCACTATGTATTTTGCTGCATATACTTAACCATCTGCGAACAGTATCTAATTTTTACATCTAAAACCTCGGCTGTTCCTCTTAAATTCATTCCTTTGAGAATCATTTTTAAAGCTAAAAACACAGTCTCCTCATCAGTTCTTAAATCATGTAAAATAGTGTTTGAGTTTGATGTAAAGCTTTTTTCACATGTTTTGCAATGAAATTTATGTACTTTACCATTTTTTTGTCTATGTATGTACCATTACCAATGATATTCCCATTATTAACCTTGCCATAGTCTTCACAATCTTCATTTGGACAAGTAACATCTGTAAATTTAGGTTTAGGACCTCTTTTTCCCATAAATAATCACCAAAAACGAAATTTATTATATTTGTGTAATTATTTATGCATAAACTCCCATATAAATATATCAGTAAATTAAAGGATCACCATCAAAGTTTACAACCTCTGAATATCGACACCTTTATATACTACCACTACATTAGGTTAATATGGGAGTTTCATAATTTATAAAAATCTTATCAAAATATACTATTTTTGATAGGTTAATAGAAACTCTCTTAGGTAATATAAATTTAGGATGTGTTTATACATTTGTTGTTTAAATTGACATTCAAATTGTCTAAATTCACCTATTTTTTCATTGCCAAATAGAAAAATATTTGAGTGATAAAAATGAAGAGTAGAGTAAAGGTAGCATTTAGTTGTTTAGTGGTTTTGACTTTATTAACTGGTGTGAGTGCTTCTTCAGCATCATCAAATCAGTATGAAGTCCATGTAGATGACTTAAAAATGATTAATAATAATATGAATCTGAATTTTGCAAATTCAGTTGCAAAATATTTTGATATTTCTTTGAAAGATATTACTTTTTCCTTAATAGAAAAAGACAACATTAAAGAAGGTGATGATGTAGTATGTTTTTCTGACAATAAAAGTTCGAAGAAATATTATATTGTTGAGAAAAAGCAATCACATGATAGATCTTTGATTAAAACTTCCAATAGTGGAAATTTTAACTATTATAATGATTGTGGATGGAACCTTCATTACCAACAGTTTAACTTTTTTGGTCTTTCTTACGGAGTTCCTTATCCAACTCATACAGCTTCAAGAGGAAATATTGGTAGTGGTGGAGTATGGACTGTAGGTGTGAATCCAAGTGATGTTGCTGTAGAAATGATAGTATACTCTAAAGAAGGGGACTGGACTCCATGCATGTATCATCCATGGGATGAATTAAACTTCAAGGCTGTTCACATGGGATATAGTGATCACTACTACACATGGTATGATTATTAGTGGAGTATTTAAGTCTTTGTTGACTCAATACTGAAAAATTAAAATAAATGGGGATTTCAAAATCTCAAATCCCCAAATTATTCATGGTATTTAAAATTCAAATGTTTAAATATTTAATATATGAAAACAGCATGAAATAGGAGAGATTAGCATGAAAAAATCGTATTTGGTATTTTTATTCATTTCTTTAGTTGGAATTGTATCATTATACTTTGGTGAATTTTTGTATGGTATATTATGTATAATTTTGGTTGGAGTAGTTCTTTTGGTTTATTCATTATTTCAAAAGATTAAACCCATTTTAAAATGATAAAATTTAAGTTCAATTCTTCAATATATTATAATGATGTATTTTAAACTAATTCAATCATGAATATTTAATCTTTCTATTTTTCTCTTTTTAAGTTCTTCTTTTATTTTCACTGATTTTTTGTTGTTTAATGTGTTTTAGGCATATTTATCAATAATAACTAAGCATAACTGATTTGTTTAATAATCATGATTTAATAATAGAGGACGGGTCAAAGTTGTTCTGTCATTAAAGTTTTCTTCATTATCAGTAGTTCGCAAAGTAAAAAATTATATGTTGTGGGTTGTATTATATTAGTTTATGTCAACGAAAACAACCCACATAAAGTATTGTTGAATAATGATGTATTAAACTTTTCGGTGAATGTTATTAGAGATTTGTTAAATTTGAACTCAGCTCCTAATTCAATATAGTGATAAAACTAGTTTTTATACACATTTTTAATGCTGCTACTTCTCAAACTAGTGTCATAACATGAGAATTTTTCTGCACAAATTCTTCATGTATAATGTTTTGATAATTTCTCATCAGCATCTCCTTTAGTGAAATTCCAACTTATTTTACAATTATTTTCATTTCTATAATCACAAAATGCCTCAGTTTCCTTAATGAACAAATTTTTACTCCCGATTCTTCTCTTAGTACACTATAATATCCATTACATTAATATTCTATCTCTGCGATATTAAGCCAACTGGCATGCTTTGGAGTGTAATTAAACTCAACTTTATTCAAATATTCGTTCAGCCTCATCTTCATCAAAAATTATCAATAATAGATTTCTTAAAATGAGTATTCAAGTTATAGCAAAATCATAAGATTTTGCTTACCATCCAAATCAGAGATTTGGATAATATCCAACACGAATCTTATTTTTATAGAATCAGTGAAGACTTCATCGACTAAATATTTAATATATTCTGCGAATATCTTTCTTGGTTCTTCTAATCTGTAACCGTGACATCTCTTTTACCGCCTTTAAAGTCAACAGCAACAAAAATATTCGCTTTACCCTTTCTTTTATACTCTATAGTCCATATTTTTCGGGGACTGCCCATATTTCATGGGATATGCTTTTTCTATTATCATCAAGAAGCTGTTTAGGTTTTTCATCCAGACAAACAACCAGATATTTGGGATCTATAATCTTTAGCATATAAATCCAGAATATTATACATTCTATCTCTATATTCTTCATCTATTTCTTTTATGCACCACATTCTTTTAGTCCAATGGTTTTAGTGTTCGTTTTTTTAAAACGAGTCTAACAGTTTCACGACTTAAGGTTTCAAAACCTTTTTTACCTTTAAGAGTTTCTGCTATAAGATTAATAGTCCATATTTTTCTTCCTTCTGGAGGATCAGTGCAAGCTAATGCAACTATTTCGGCTTCTTGTTTATCACTATATTTTTTAGGCATGAGGGAACGAGAATTGTCATATAATGCTCTCTTCAATCCACCTTCCAAATATCTTTTTTTAATCTTTCTAATAGTATCACGATGAATTTCTAAACCTTCAGCGATATTTTTAATTTTCAATCCCTTGTTAACTTGTAAAAGGACATTAGCTCGCATTATTTCTCTTGCATTTCTCATGCCTTTCTTTTTAAATATCTTTTAAGAATCTGATTTCATTATCTGTTAGTTCGATTTTTATAGCTTTCATACATATGAGAGTTTCTATAAACTAAATATTTTTAAATTTTCTAATTTTCTAATTTGGTCTTTAAATTCAAATTAAAGAATTTTTAGTAAATATTAATTTTATCGATATTAACAAACTGAGGTTAATAGAAACCCTCGTATATTATGAAAATTCAACTATATAAAATATACAGTTAAATACTTATGCTATGACAATAGTATTAATCATGTCAGTGACCTCTCTACTGATGCTCTTTCGGAAGAAACAATCATATATAGGCTCCATAATGTGAATTCAAATCAAATTCAATAGAGGTTAAATGATCAATTGAAAATTCATGCGAATAAAACCATACAGAGAAAAACTAAATACTTTTGCTATTGATTATCTCAACATCCCATTATTATGGTGAGGAAAAAAATGATGGTGACACTATAAAAACTAAACCTAAGCAAGGAAATAGTCGATTTTTTGCTTTATGCTTCCATTATATATGTATATTAAGGAATAAACATTATACTTTAGCTGCGAAATATATTAGAAAAGGAGATAGTTTAAGAGGATACTGTAGACTTCTTAATAAATGAAATTCAGAATATAATGGGTTTAAAGTTAAGGGACTTTTACCTTGATAAGGAGTTTTTACACAGTAAAAGTTTTATAGATTATCCTTCAAAATAGAGAATATACCTTCATATTATGCCTTGTGTGAAGAGGGATCATACTGGAGGATATACGAAATACTTTTCAAATGCGAAAAGCTACAGTCTACCAACTACACTATTGCATTCAAAAAAAAGAAGTTTACTTTTCAAGTTAATATTAGTGGTTAAATATTCTAAAGGTAAATAATGGTCGAAATGGAATAGAATATTTCGCATATGCCGTATATAATATGGATTATTCCAGTGAATAATATACATTTAAAGAATATAGAAAACATTTTGGATATAGAATCCATCTATCGACTAAATGAACCAAGTACGAATACACACAAAGAAAAAAAACCTCAGTGTTGAGACTATTATATGTAGGATTAAGTTTTCTGTTAGTTAATATTTGGACTTATATCAAATGGACATATCTCAGCATACCACGACAAGGTGGTCGCCAACCAGTATCTTGGACATTCAAAGCAATGTTAAAACAGATCAATCGAATAACAGAAGAAAAATTAGGATTTAGTAGCAATATAACAATTTTATAAAAATTAACAACTCCATGAAAAATTTCGTAAAAAATGCCTGTAAAAATCATGGAAATTTTAAACTAACAAACTTAAAATACACAACAATCTAAAACAATTACAAACACAGAATAAAAACAATTGATAAAAAAAGAATAAAACACAAAAAATATAAAAACACAAAAACACAAAAACATTTTACGAACTACTGATAATTTAATTAAAGCACATATCAAAATATTGAATGTAGTCTCTTATAAATTGGTGTATTTTAATGATAAAAAATAAAAATATTCTTGTTGTTGGAGGAGGTAATGCAGGACGACCTGTTGCAAACCTTTTAAATTTTTTAGGAAATAATGTTGTGGTTAATGATATTAACACGATTGAAAAGTTTCCTAAGGAAAGTCAAAAACAAATTAACATTCTTAAAGAAAGAAATATTAAATTTGAACTTGGAAGTCACGAAATAATTGATTTAAATTCATTTGATCATGTTTTTATTTCACCGAATATTCCAGAACAAAATGAATTTATTAGAAAAATAAGGGCATGCATTGATGATGGGAAGTTAGCTATTATTAACTTTAAAGATTTTGGAAGTATTTTGAATTCACTAATAAATATTCCAATAATTGGCATCACTGGTTCTGATGGTAAAACAACCATAACAAATATGATAAATTTTATTTTAGAAGAAAAATTCAATACATTACTGTTTTCATCTATTGAAAAGATGTTAGTTATTGAAGGTCTTGTTGAATTAATTGTTAACTCTGATTCTGAAAATTTTGTTAATAATTCTCAGATTTTAGATTATGAGGATGATGAGTGTGTGGATGAGGATGATAAAGATGTGAATGAAGCTAAAAAATCAAAAAATAGGGTTAATGAAAAAAATAGGATCAATAATGAGTTAGGGATTTTTGAACTTCCCCATGGAACAATTCGTTTAGTAGAAGGTTTGAAATTATCTGCAGCCATTATAACTAATTTAAACCCAGACCATATGAATGAATTCACATCATACAAAGAATATATAAATAGACACATTGTTATTGATAAATTAATTAATAAAAATGGAATTTTAATGGTAAATGGTGATGATCCAATCCTCAGTTCAAGATTAAACAGCTTTTCATCAAAAATATTAGTTTATGGTTTAAAATTACCTCAAAAAATAGAATTTGAAGACGAAGTCTTCTACAATGAAGATGTTGAATATCATATTTTTGGAAAAGATATTAAATTAAATGGATTAAATGGTTCTAAATTCACAGTCAAATCTAATGGATTTGATACATTAATATGTAAAAATTGTAATAAAATAAATTGTTCCTGTGATAACTTTGAACCTAAAACTGTTGAGCCATTTGAGAGAGAAATATCTACTCCTCTTCCTGGAATTGTTAATGTTGAAAATATCATCTCTACTTTAACATCAGCTCTTGTATTTGGTTTAGATTTAGACTATGCAATTCCAAGAATCGAAACATTTAAAGGTTTAATTGGAAGGTTTGAAAGGATTGATAAGGTTGATGGAATTGATGTTTTTATAGATGCTGGGCACAATCCTGAAAGTTTTGAAAGAGTATTCAAAGATTTAAATATGGATGGAAATTTGATAATTAGTTTAGAAAATCCAGACACATCCACAATTAGGGACAAAAGAAAGATTGGGGAGATTATATCTAAAAATTGTGATAAATTAGTTATAAGTGCTAAAAACGAAGTGACTGGTGATGTTGAATATGATAATGCTATTGAAATTTTAAAAGGAGCTGGTAAAATTGATTCTTATGTTACTGATTCAATTCAATCTTCTTTATTTAAAGCATTAGAAATAGCTAATTCTGGAGATACAATTTTTCATATGGGTCCAGGTTCAATAGTCACTAACTGTGAATTTATTAGCACAGCTGTTGTAGAAGCTATTAATTTTTATAAATCATTACAAGGGAAAATAGTTGTTATTGGTGGATGTGGAACAGTAGGAAGTTTGATTGCTCGAATTTTAAAATCATATAATTATGATGTTACAGTCTCAGATCTTGATGAGAAATGTAAATTAAAAGAAGTTTTTAATGAAGAAGATATTAACTTATCCTTAGGAGAACTTGATAAAGAGTTACTTGGGAAAGCAAGTTCCTTTTTCATAGCTCCAAGTTTAAAAAATAATGTGAAAATTGTTAATAGCTTAAAAAAAATGTCTGATGCTCCAATATACAGTGTTGAAGAAATATTAAAATTTTTTAAAGCTCACAAGCCAGTCATTGGAGTTACAGGCACAAATGGAAAAACAAGTACAGTGAATTTTCTGAAAAGTATTCTAAAAGAGTCAGGTCTTGAAGTTCCAGAACATAAAATGAATATTCAAGGCAACAATGAATTTATACCTGCGTTACAAGCACGATTAAATGGAGATTTAGCTGTTATTGAAGTTGGAACATTTGGAAATAAGGGAGAAATAAAAACACAGAGTGAAAATTCTCAAATTACAACAGGGATTATTACAAACATTTCAAAAGATCATATTCACAAAGATTTTAAGGATTATATAAGCTGTAAAAAGGAAATAATTGAAGTTACGAGGAACTTAATTCTTAATGGTGATGATCCTATTTTAAGTAATTTCATTGATTTAGAGGAGGATAATAAATTTAGAGGTAATGGAAAACTACTCTTCTTTGGAGTTGATGGGAAATCTATAGATGAGAACTTTAAAGACTTTTTTAGAAGTGCAGTTAATAAGAGGAAAAAATGCCCAAAATGTAGTGAAAAATTGTTTTATTCTGATGATACTGATTACTCCTGCTTGTGTGGATTTAAAAAGCCAAAGTTAGATGTCATTGCATCAGATATTAAAATAGCTAAAAATGATAATGATGAAAATATAATCACATATACCTTAAATATTGGTGAAAATAAGGGAAAAATATTTCTTAAAAATAGTTCGATAGTCAATGTATACAATTCACTTGCCGCTGCGACTGGAGCTTTATTAGAAGAAACAGACTTTGAAAATATTGTTAAAGGAATTAATTCATTTGAAGGTGTTCCTGGAAGATTTGAAATACTTCACAAAAATCCTTTAATTATTTTAGATTATGCTCATAATCCTGCTGGTGTGAAATCAATTATTCAAGGAGTTTTAGCTATTAAAGAAGATTTAAATTCTAAAACTGATGAATCTGAAACAAACAATTACTCTAAATTAATAATTGTAAATACAATATCTTCTGAAAGTGGTGATGAAGGAGATAAAGAAATTGCTCAGCTATTATCTGATGGAGATATTATTATTCCCGCATCTAATAAAGCTCACGATTTTTCTATTTATGTTCAATCTAAGGTAGTCCATTTAAAAGATAAATCAGAATTTAAAAAAGTCAATACGACTGGTGCTACGAAAGAACAGGTTGAAGAAGGAATTGAAATAGCTTTAAATCAATCTAACACCAAGGATATAATCCTAATTATTGGTGAAGCAGGAGTGAAGTATTCTAAAAATGTTTTAAGTTGTGTATTCTAAAAAGTATATTCTGAATAATATATTTTAAATAACAGATTCATAACATATATTACAATTTTTTGAAATTAAATTTTTATATAAGTATATACAAATAATATTATTTTATACATATATAATAAATATAAAATATAAATAATTAGTAATATAAATTAATACATTATAATTAGAAAATATATATTTTAGTAATTTTTATGTTATTTATGCCTAACAATGTAATAATTAAGTACACATTATAATAAAAGCACACACAATAATAATTATAAGAACGGTCGTTATGTGATAAATTATGATAGTTAAATATTAAATAATAATTATTGCTGACTATATGAATTGGAGGGATATGAATTGGTAAATAATAAAAAAAAGAAAAAAAATGAAGATACTTATAATGAAGAAAGTGTTGGTAACCCTGAACCAAAAAAGAACCAGAGGATTGCCACAGAAGAAGTTAGAAAAAAATTTCCTAAAATAGGTGAAATGGACTTCTAATGTCATGACAAATTTATTCTTTCCATTTTAGTATTGATTTTATTATTGATAATTTTTCATTAGAATCGTATTTAGTGAAATTTCAACTGAATAATCCTTTGATTTCCTGAAAACTCATTTTTAAAATTTTACTAAATTATTTTGTCTTGACTACTATAATAATATATAAAATTACAAATATTAGAATCTTTTAAAATTTAATAGCTGAGTTTTGTTGAATATATGTTTGTAAAAATGTTTATTTGAGATAGTTCGATTGAAAATAGATTTCATAAAAAAAATATTAAATTTTTATAGACTACTGTCAAGATAAATTAATTTGTAAGATTTTAAAAAATAAGTTTTATGAAATCAGCATTTGTCAGATAGAATTTCATTAAATATAAGAGTTTGTCTAACAATTATTTTCATGTGGAGTAAGAGTCGTATAAGTATTTAAATTGAAAAATGGAGCAAGTCATTTTTCATGAATCTGTGTTGTTGGACGGTCTCATAATGCAGATTGTTTAAATCCAATGAGTTAAAATGTTTCAATATCATTTTGAGAGAGAATATTAGGGCATTACCATTATAAGTAGTTCATAAAGTGTTTTTATATTTTCAGTGTTTTTGTTTTTACATTTTCGGGTTCTGTACCTTTTATGTATTGATGTTTATGATATGAGAAAGTTAATAGTTTTTTTAAAGTTTAACTCCTATCATCCTATTTTTTTAAATCAGTGTTTTAAATTTTTAAGTTTTGCAATCGGGATATTTGTGATTTCACTGACCAAATCTAATTCTATTCCTTTACTTAAAAGATTAACAGCTATTTCTAACTTACCTTCTATTTTACCTTCTTTTATTCCTTCTATTTTACCTTCTTTTATTCCTTCTATTTTACCTTCTTTTATTCCTTCTATTTTACCTTGTTTTCTGCTGTGGTTTAGTTCGCTTTCAAATTCCATTTTTGCTAATTGTCTCATTTGATAGTCGTGAAAAGCTTCTTCATCTGAGAGTAGTTCGTTAAATTTTTCATCTGCTGCTTTTATGTCTTCATCCGCTTTTATGTCTTCATCCATTTCAATCACCTCGTCTATAATTTTTTTTGGGCTTTTTTTATCAAAGAATTATTATCCGTCTGTGTAACGGATTTTTCAAGTCTTTTTCTTTCAGTTGTCTGAATGCTGGAATGTTTATATTGTATATTGTCAGATGGTCTGAGTATAGACATTCATTTGTTTTGCATACTATATTAAACTTTTGGTTGGGGAGGTCATCTTTACAGAAGTTGAAATCCAGTATATTAATCAATATATGTGGTTTTTAATCTTCTAATTCGCCTTTTTTAGCTGAGTTAGAGTATTCTCTTGCCAAATACAGTAAGCTTCTTTTTTTTGAAGTGATACTGATTTTGTCTTTGCACTTCTACTATGAAGTGTCTTCCATCAGATGCAACCGATCTTAAATCAAGTATGCAACTCTTTCGTCCTTTTATCTCACCAGAAATTAATTTGTTTGCAATAATTTCTACGAATTCAATCGCATCATTATTTTCTTTAAGCATGGCATTGATGAAGGATTTTAATTGCTTCTCCATGCCTTCACTTGCCATATACTGAGAAAACAAATAGTCATCCAACGGGTCAAAATGTCTTGTAGTAATAATATAATATCCTCCAAATATATTTTTTAATCAACAATTTTTTTTTTTATTTTATAATATTTTATTTGTGATAATTCATATATAAGTATTACTTTCAAGAAAATTAATATTTCCAAGTGATGTTAATACTTTTAAATAATATTAATATTTTCAAATGAAAAAAAATAGTTTTTACTGAATATTTTACAGGTTATCAAACTTTCTAACAATTAAAATATATGATATAAGTTTTAAAAAAAGAAGAAATCATTAGTTTGAGAGAAATTAGATGTTAATGTAAACAATCAAACATTATATTTCAATGGTTTTTAGTCAATAACCCCAGTTGTCATGACACTTTGTTTCTTTCTATTTAAGTATGGATTTTATTTGTTGATATTTTTATGAACATTGTTGATGGTTTTTCATGAACATCCTATCTATCTAATAGACTCTATGATTACCTGAAAATTCATCTTTTAAATCTTGCTAAATTAAGTCGTCTTGACACTATAATTTAATGTAAATTAAGAACTAAATTCAAAAAGCTAATATATTGCGAATTTTTAATTTAATCTGTATATAAGAAATATTTTACAGTTTTCAAATCGACTTTAAAGTTATTATCATAATATTTATATATTGTTCTACACTAATATTATACATGCTTAGATTTATTTTTCAAATTTTTAAAATAAAAGTAAAAATTTCTTTAATTTAATTTATAATTATTTAAAAATAAGCTGATCATAGACAATTTAGATATTAAATGTTTTTATATTTATTGTATGAGTTAATGTATAATATTTTTATATTTATAGTCAATTTGATAAAGTTTCTAAATAAATAAATTATAAAAAAATATTTATATTTTTAATTTAACAATTTTAAGTAGTCTATCAAATTAATAAAGAATTATAATAATGTCATTTTTAATAAATAGTCAATTTTAACATAATATAATTTAAAATAATTATTACTTATGGCTTTATTTATTTTCAAAATTTAAGAACTTTTTCAAAAATACTATAAGAATGTTTTATATTCTATATAAAATATTATGAATTAATAATAGGTTATGAATTAATAATAGGAGATTTAAAATGAAAGCGTCTGTAGCAATTAATGGATATGGCACAATTGGAAAAAGGGTAGCTGATGCAGTTTCAGTGCAAGATGATATGAAAGTTATTGGTGTTAGTAAAACTAAGCCAGATTATGAAGCTAAAGTAGCTGTTAATAAGGGATATGATTTGTATATAGCTATTCCAGAGCGTGAAAAGCTATTTGATGAAGCTGGAATTGAAATAGCTGGAACAACTGATGATATGATTGAAAAATCAGATGTTGTTGTTGATTGTACTCCAGGTAATGTTGGACCTGAAAATCTCGAGAAATATAAGGCACAAGGTGTTAAAGCTATTTATCAAGGTGGGGAAAAACATGATCTTACAGGTTTATCATTTAATTCTATTGCAAATTATTCTGATTCTGTAGGAATGGAATATACTCGGGTTGTTTCATGTAATACAACTGGTTTGGCTCGTAGTTTGACTCCAATTAGTAGGAACTGGGGAATTAAAAAAGTTAGAGCTGTTATGGTTCGCCGTGGAGGAGATCCTTATCAAGTTAACAAAGGACCGATTAATGGAATTGTACCAAACCCACCTAAAGTTC
Source organism: Candidatus Methanovirga procula (assembly GCA_031280375.1). Classification (GTDB taxonomy): domain Archaea; phylum Methanobacteriota; class Methanobacteria; order Methanobacteriales; family Methanobacteriaceae; genus Methanovirga; species Methanovirga procula. The sequence continues at coordinate 19,020 of JAITGU010000030.1, forward strand.
CTTCTCATCATGGCCCTGATCTTGAAACTGTATTAAAGGGTGTAGACATTACAACTATGGCTTTATTAGTTCCAACCACTCTTATGCACCAGCATAATTTGATGGTAGAGCTTGAAAATGATGTAAAAACTGATGATGTAATTGATGCATGGGAGAAAAGATCAAGAGTTCTTTTGTTAAATGCAGAGGATGGTTTAACTTCAACTGCTGGATTTATGGAATATGCTAAAGAGCTTGGAAGAAACCGAAATGATTTTTTTGAAATTCCTATTTGGAGAGAGTCTGTTAATGTTGTAAATGGAGAATTATTCTATATGCAAGCTGTACATCAAGAATCTGATGTTGTTCCTGAAAATGTGGATGCTATAAGAGCATTATTAGAATTAGAAAGGGATGGTGAAAAATCTATAGTTAAAACCAATAAAGCTATGGGAATTTTATAATCTTTTCTTTTTTTTCTTAGTTATGAGATAAATACTTATTAATAATTTATTTAAATTTTAAATAGTTGATATTTTCGTGTTTTTTAATGATTTACATCAATTGTGTGTATTTTTAATAAAAGTTATATTTGCTCTATAAATTGTGAAAATGAAATTAATTTTTCATGAATGAAAAAATATCAAAGTTTATATACTTAAAGCATTAATATATAAGTGTACTATTTATTATTAAATATCTAATTTTTGAATTTAAATTTTATTTTTACTAAATTCCTTTTTTTCTTTAAATATTGATAATTAATGCTTTATTTTTAAAAAGATTAGTTTATTTAGTTTTTATTAGATTAAATTTTAATTTGTAAGGTGTATATTAAATGGAAGATATTTTAAACTCCGAAGGAACTTTTGATTCTACAGAAGAGTATGGTAACTCAATTTATGCTCTTAAAACTTCTGCTGGTCAAGAAAGAAATGTGGCAAGAATGTTAGCTGGAAAAGCGATGGAAAGTGGGATTGATATTGTTGCCGTAATTGTTCCAGAGTCTTTAAAAGGTTATATATTGGTGGAATCTTCAACTAAAATTGATATGAGGAATCCTGCTTTGAAAATACCTCATTTAAGAGGACTTGTTGAGAGTAGAGGAGCAGGTGACAACACAATTTCTTTTGAAGAAGTTAAGAAATTCTTAAGACCAGAGCCGATAATATCTTCTATTACGAAAGGAAGCATTGTAGAACTTGTTTCAGGACCTTTCAAGGGAGAAAGAGCTAAAATTGTGCGTATTGATGAATCTCGTGAAGAGGCTGTACTTGAATTAATAGAAGCTGCAGTTCCTATTCCAGTCACTGTTAAAGCTGATCAAATTAGAATTATACAAAAGGAGGCTGACTAATGGCAAAAGATAGTGTTGAAGTTCTTATAGAAGGTGGAACTGCTACTCCTGGTCCACCTTTAGGTCCAGCAATAGGACCGTTTGGTCTTAATATGATGAAGGTAGTTGAAGAAATTAATAGTAAAAGTGCTGATTTTAAAGGAATGAAAGTACCAGTTAAAATAATTATTGATAGTAGTACAAAAGATTTTGAGATTGAAATAGGTACTCCTCCAACGACTGCTCTTATCATGGATGAACTTAAAATAGAAAAAGGATCTCAAGATCCTGGATTAGATAAAGTTGCAGATTTATCAGTAGAACAAGCTTTAAAAATAGCTCGTATGAAATTTGATTCATTATTATCCAATGATTATAAGCATGGTGCTAAAGAAGTTATGGGTACTTGTGTTAGTATGGGAATAACTGTTGATGGTAAGGATCCTCGTGAAGCTCAAAAAGCTGTTGATGCTGGTGAATATGATAATATTTTAGTTGAATAATAGATTAATAGCTATTATTTGTTTATTTAAGTTAATTAAATTATTTAATTTATTTAGATAATTTTATTATATAAATTTCATATTTTATTAAAATTATGTTGCATGATATTAATGTTAAAAATAAACATTGACCTTAAAGATTAAATTGATAGAAAAATTAAGAATTCAAAATATAAATGTATTTATTAATTGATTAGATATTCACATATGAATAGATATATCTTATTATTTCATTTTTATACAGTGTAGATGATTTTACCAAATAATTGTAAATGATATACTGTTTATTATTTGTAATTGATGATTAATAATTAGTAGATTTGAATTTTTTTATATTGATAATTATTTATATTTAATAATTATTATTTTTAAGTAATTTTATTTTTTAAATAATTATATAAATTAATCATATATGCTACATAAGTCAATTACTTCAAACCAGATTAAATATCCATTGATGAACTTTTAAAGTTCATGGAGGATTTGTATGATACAAGACATAGTAGAAGCAGTGAAGAAGGCTAAGGAAGATTCAAAGCCGCGAAACTTCACACAATCCATTGATATAATTGTAAATATCAAGGATTTGGATGTCAAAAAACCAGAAAATCGGTTTGATGAGGAAGTTTCCCTCCCTAATGGTCGTGGTAAAGATATAAAGATAGGCTTTATTGCTGATGGGGAGTTGGCTGTTCAAGCTAAAAGTGCTGGCATCGATCTTGTTATTGACAAAGTTGGATTGCAAGAAATCGGTAAAGATAGAAAACAAGCTAAGAAATTAGCGAATAAATACGATTTCTTCGTGGCTCAGGCAGATATGATGCCATTGGTAGGTAGATTTTTAGGACCAGTTCTTGGACCTCGTAAAAAAATGCCTAAGCCAGTGCCATCATCTATAAAAGTAGAACTTTTAATTGAAAGATTGAAATCTACTGTTAAAGTTGGTATTAAAAGTCAAGCTACAGTCCAAACTTTAGTTGGAACTCAAGATATGGCAGATGATAAAATAGCTGAGAACATTGAATCTGTTTTAGCTACACTAGATCAAAATTTAGAAAAAGGTAGAAGTCAAATAAAATCCATGTTTATTAAGACAACTATGGGTTCAGTAGTGAGGGTGATTTAATGGCTCATATTGCTGAATGGAAGAAAGAAGAAGTTAAAGACCTTAAATCATTAATTGATTCTCATAGTGTAGTGGGTATTGTTGATTTATTAAACATACCAGCTAAACAGATGCAACAGATGAGAAAATCTTTAATAGGTAAAGCTAAAATAAAGATGTCTAAAAAAAATTTAATAGACTTAGCACTTAAAGATTCTGAGAGTAAAACTAATGTTGCAGCTCTTGCTCCTTATATGGAAGGACAACCAGCAGTAATTTTTACAGATTTGAATCCGTTTAGACTCTTTAAAATTTTAGAGGATAGTAAAACTCCTGCTCCTGCTAAAGTAGGGGCTATTGCTACAGAAGATATTGTGGTTCCTGCAGGAGACACTGGATTTGAACCAGGACCATTTCTTGGTGAACTTCAACAGATAGGAATACCTGCTAAAATTGATAAAAAGAAAATTGTGGTCTCTAAAGACACAGTCGTTGTTAAAGCGGGAGAAACTGTTTCCAAAAATGTTGCAAGTGCATTAACAAGGATGGATATAAACCCAATGGAAGTAGGGATTGATCTTAGAGTGGCTTATGAAGATGAGACAATATACACTTCTGATCTTTTAAATGTTGATAGTGATAAAATCATTCAAGATCTTAAATATGCTGTTCAAGGAGCATTTAACCTATCTATCAATGGAGCTATACCTACGAAGAAGACTATTTCTCTGATTATTAATAATGCATTTAGCAAATCTATGAATTTAGCTATTAATGCAGCTATTGTTAATGATAAAACTTCAGAAATCTTAATATCCTTAGCTAATTCTCAAATGTTAGCTCTCGCATCCCAACTAACTTATGAAGGTGCTTTAGATGAAGAATTAGTAAATAAACTTTCAAGTGTTCCTACAGCATCTGCTCCAGTAGTTAGTGATAGTGAACCTAAGGATGATGATGAAGAAGAGGAAGAAGAATCAACTGAAGAAGATGCAGCAGCTGGTTTAGGGGCTCTCTTTGGATAAAATTCAAACTTTTAAAATTTTTAATTTAATTCAAATTTAGAAATGAGAAATCAAAAGACAAACTTTTAAAGTTTGATCAACCTATAATATGATATAAAAACTATAAAGGTGTGAAAAACATGGAGTACATATATGCGGCTATGTTATTACATAGTGGAGACAAAGAAATTAATGAAGAAAGTGTTAAAGGTGTAATTGAAGTAGCAGGAATTGAAGCAGACGATGCAAGAATTAAAGGATTAATAGCAGCTTTAGAAGATGTTGATATTGAAGAAGCTATTGAAACCACAGCATTAGCAGCTGCACCAGTTGCTGGAGGAACCGTACCAGTAGCAGAAGAAGCTCCTGATCAAGAAGAAGAGGAAGAAGAGGAAGAAGAAGCATCCGAAGAAGAAGCTGCAGCTGGATTAGGAGCTTTATTCGGATAATTTTTCATTTTCTTTTTTTATTTTTTTATATTCCTATTTTTTCTAAGCAATGATTTAATTTATATTTACTAATTCTTAAAACAAAGATTTTTTAAATTAATGACATTGTAAAAAATTCAGTGGGTGGCATGGTGATGCCGATGTAAAAATAAATCTAAAAAATGTTATATTGGCATAATATTTAAATAGGAGAAAGGATATTAATTAATATCATG
>JAITGU010000031.1 GCA_031280375.1 Candidatus Methanovirga procula
AAATATGATATCATGCTTCTGCTATAACCTAAAACAACTAAACACAATCCAAAAAAACAGCACAAGTGTAGCGATAGCTATCTAAAATTTTAGGTAAAAACCATCAACCAAAGCCAACAGGATGAAAATACAATAAAAACCACCAAACCAGTAATAATCAAAACAATAAGAATTAATAATTAAGTAATAAATAAACAGGAAAAATTAAGTTAAAAGAAATTCTCCTGAGTATGATGTTCGCATTAAAGCTTTAGCTGCTGATATAGAGACTGTTAAAGCTGATGAGAACGCTGCTAAAGTAGCAAGTATTAAAGCTAAGGCTGCTGACAGATTATCTGATATTGGTGAGTTTAGGAGGACTTTAGTTAAAGGCAGCGGCAGTGTTTTTGAGGAGTACACTAATGGATTCCGTTACTATGAGAGATCCTGGTTCTCATCCTCAGAACGCTTGTTCCCACTTAAGGATATTGAGGATATTGAATTCAGCAGTCAAGGCCAACATTTCCAGTACGCAGGTGCTTTTAACACCTTCATGTATGGTGGAATGTTCGCTAACGCATTAAGCAATAAGGATAATGCTTCTTTCACTTTAACCATTGTTCTTAAAGTTGGTAACCCAGTTTCCTACAACTGGACTGGTAGTAATGCAGCTATTAACAGTTTAGTTAATAAGTTAACTGCAGCCACCAAATTCCTTAGAGCTAATGATAATGCTCCAGCAGCAGCTGCTCCAGTGGTGGATGTTGTTGCACAGTTAAAGGATGCTAAGGAGTTGCTTGATGCTGGTGTTTTAACTGATGAGGAGTTCCAGGCTCTTAAATCCAAATTATTAAATTAATTATATTTTTATTTTATTTTTTAAGGCGTGATATAGATGTTTAATTTAAAACATGTTTATGAGATAAGTATATTCATATTCTCAATCATTGATATACTATCCATGTTCGATTACATTAATAATAATACATTCATATTCATAATAAGCATCATATTCTTTATCGATTGTGCTTACAGCTTAACCCAACATCGCAAATTATCTTATAAACTATTATTAGATATAATATTAATGTTCACAATATTGATTGATTTTGGATTTACAAGGAGTTTTAAGCAATTAAAATATTTAAAACATCTTAAAAAAGTTAAATTGTTAAATTCATTCATTAATAAAGCTGTTAATTTACACAGTGTTTGTTCTTTCATTAAAATAAAATTGCAAAAAGAGGTTTGATTAATATGAGTTTAAATGATTTAGTTATTTGGTTAGTAGGATCAGGTTTATTGTTATTTGCATTAGTAGGCTTTTTATCTGTTTTCTTTCCTGCTGGAGATGTTTATGCTTTGTTTTTCAATCTAATATAAGTAATATATCTACACATATAGATATTTTATAAAAAAGAATAAAAAAATTAAAATTTTGTCTTACACTATACATTGGTTAATTAAGAATAAAATTATATATAGGTTATATATCAAAAAAAAAGTAATTAAAAAAAATAGAAAATTAAAAAATAGTTAAATATTAAGTTTTAATTGATTCTAATTTACTTAATATTTCCCAAATTAATGTTCTTGCATGGACAGGAATATTTGGATCATTACTTATATTATCCAATATTAAAATCACCTCACTTACACGAACAGTTAACTCTTTATCCTCTTTGCTTAAAATTTTATTGGATTCATCAGCTGCTCTCCTTATATTTCTCGGAACAGTTGTATTTTCCATAATATGTTTCAATATTCCAGAAACATCATTTAAAATAGATTCTGTCATTAAATTACCTCCAAATTATATTTTATCAAAATTTAATTAACAGCTTTCAATAATTAATAATCAACTATCAAATTATTATTTTGAATATTCAAAAAATAAGAATTAATAAAATTCTATTTAGTATTATACTCACTTAATTGAATTATACTTCTTTACTAAGTATATAATATTTATTTATGAAGTGAATGATTTTAAACATTTTTTTTAGTTTTTATATAGTATATAACTTAATACTATTTTTAATATAACTTAATACTATTTTTATATAAAATTTAATATATAAACTTAATAATACATAATTATATAAGTAAATAATATTAAAATTATTCAATATATAATTTTTTAAAATATAATTTTTCCATTAAAATATCTAAGAAATTTTAATTTTATAGAGATTGTCAATTAGATCTTCAAATTGAAATTTGACCAATTTAAGAATAAATTCTTAATAAAATAGTTATAATTATTGGTAAAATAGTATAAACTATAATTGAATATTTAATAAAAGTTATATCTTGAGTATAGAATAAGTTTAACAATATTTTATACTTTATTGCATATAAATCTTGTGGTTAAACTGAGATTCCAAGAATTCTTAATACGAATGCTTTCATTGACAATACTACAATTAAATTTATATATACTAATAACATATATTATATAGAACTATCTTTAAAGATTAACTAAACTGAAAATGTCTTCAATATAACCATATATGAAAGTTAGTTGTAGAAATATATTAATTGATATCAATATTCTTTACAAAGATAAGAAGGAAACTCAATGAAACTTATTTGTTCATACTGCACAGGTATTTTAATTGAGAGTAAAAGATATCATGAAAACTATTATAAATGCAACTCTTGTGGAACCATAGTTGAGGAAGATGCAATCTTAGCTTATTTAGATCAAAAAATTATCAATATTTTCTCAGACAATAGTAATGTAGAACTAAGTGATTTTGGTTCAGAATATAGTTATATTAATCTGTTTTTTGAGAGTATTATTAAACACATTGAAGATTATGAAACAAAAATAGATTTCCGCATTGTTGGAGAGTTTATTGAATCAATATTATCATCAGACAATATTTTTATTTATGGTGTCGGACGTTCTGGATTGGTAGGGAAAGGATTCATTGAAAAATTAGTCAATTTGAATTTAAAATCATTTTTCTATGGTGATATTCAGTCTCCAACTATTAAATGTTCTGATTGCTTAATTGCACTATCTGGATCTGGGGAAACTAGATCAGTGCTAGAAAGTGTTGAAAGTGCTAAAGAGAAAGGATGTAAAATTTTATCACTTACTAATGATCTTAATTCTTCTTTAGCTAAATTGTCAGATGTGATATGGCTTATTGACGGAGAAGAACCTAAATCTGACATCGAATTTGAGGAAAGGTTAATAACTGGAGAATATATCAAATTAGCTCCCTTAGGTACTCTTTTTGAGTTAACTTCAATGTTTATTTTAGACAGTTTGATTGGGGAACTTATTTTAGTGTTAGGTGAAACTGAAGATGAAATAAAAAAAAAAAGATTTAACTTATATAAGTAATACAAATAATTGAACAGTTAATTAAAATTAATCCCACTCCTCTTTATTAAGTCTTTTTTCGAGTTCTCTTAATTTGATTTTTGATTCTTTATAGTTTGGTATGATGTTTTCCACTTCTTTCCAAAACTTCTCAAATGGTTATGTTCTTTAATATGGCAAAGTTCATGGACAATCACATAATCTATCAAATCATCAGAAGCCATCATGAGTCTCCATGAAAAGTTAATGGAATTTTTTCCACTACAACTTCCCCATCTTGTTTTAGCTTTAGTAATTCTAAAATTAGACGGTATTAATCCTGTTTTTTCAATAAAGTAGTTTATTCTACCTCCAATGTGAAACTTAGCTATTCTTTTATACAATTGTATGATGCTTTGTTTAATCTGCTCTGAATCACATTTTTTGAATACATAGAATTTATTGTCCTTAAAACTGGCATATTTTCCTTTAATAGGAATTATAGGAACATCTTCACCTTTTAGTTTTACAGTATCTCCAAAATTTAATTTAAAATCTTTTCTAACTTTATAATCCTTTGAAACTTTATCAATATGTTCTGTAATCCATTTTTCTTTAGAGTTCACGAATTTTTCTATTTCTAAATCAGATAAATTTAATGGAGATCTTATTTTAATACTTCCATCTTTATTTATACATATTGCAAGGGTTTTTCGATTAGAACGAATTATTCCATATTCCAAATTTATCATAATTAATCTCAATCATGTTTTTTTATGAATTTTTAATCCTTTTGATAAATTTTTAATCTTTCTTTTTGAAAATATAAAATATTCTGATTTTCTTATTTTGAATAAAACTCGTTGATTTAATAAAAAAATGTAGTCATTATCTTTTTATTATTCTTCTAACTTTAATCTTTTAATTAAAAAATCTTTATCTAAAGATAATAAAAATGATGCTGCTTTTGGACCTTGTTTGTGTCCAAGAATAATCTTATAAATAACTTGAAATGCTTTCTGAGGTTTAAACTCATATTTATGGATTAACTCATACATTTTATCATGAAGATCTACATCTTTATTAAAGTCATTGTTTTCAATAAGAATAGCTAAACTTTTAAGGAATTCCTTTTCAACATCACTTAATTCCAATTTTGGAATTTTTTTAGAAACATTAAACTTAACAAACTTAGGAGCATAATCATCTAACCAATTAATAACATTATCCAATCTTTCTTCAAAGGCGGCGATCTCTTTTTCATCTAAGTCTTCAAAATTCTTATCTTTAAAACTATCACTTAACTGAGAATTCTTCTTTAAAATCTCAAAAATCTTTTCTAAGTTTCTTCCAGCTATCTGATATGCAACAATTAAAAATCTGTAAGGTGGTCTAAATGGAAGTTTATCATCCTTAGATATTTTAACTACTTCATATATTTCTTTAAATTTTAATCCCTCTTTTTCTGATGGTGATGGTTCTTCATCGTAATAAACCTTCTCAACCTTATCAAACTGTTCAATAAAATCTAAAAATTGCATTTTAGGTGAAAAATCCTTATGTTTCATAGGTTTACTTCTGAATATGAAATAATTAAGACTTTCGGGAGGTCCTATTGATAACCATTGCTTTGGAGTGAAAAACACGCCTTTAGATTTAGACATAGCATCACCATCTAAAGTAATCCATTCATAAGGTACAGGATACGGAGCAGGATAATTAAAAACTTCTTTTGAAATAATCTTACTTACATCATAAGAACCACCACTTGTTGCATGATCTTTTCCAAATGGCTCACAAGTAACATTGAAAATTTTCCATCTTGCAGCCCACTCAACTCTCCATGTAAGTTTACCATTACCAGTTTTAACATCTACTTCACCGTCATATCCACAATCACATCTATATGATACAATATCATTGTTATAATCATAACTGTAAGTAGTGTTTACTCTACCACACTTCTCACATATAGGATTGTAAGGTAACCAGTCATCATTCAAATCTTCTCTTCTATACTGATTAAAAATTTCTCTAATTCTTTCACTATTATCCAAAGCAGTTCTTATATAATCATTATACAAACCTTTTTTATAGGTTTCAAATAATGAATAATGAGTTAATTCTATTCCATAATCATCTAAAACATCGAATAATGGTTTTTCAAAGTGTTCAACAAAATTACTATCTTTTCCATCTGGAGATGGGATATTGTAATAAGGCATTCCAAGATATTTTTTAAATTCTTTAGGTAATGGGTACGGAACTTTTCTAAGAGGATCATAATCATCTGCCATCCAAATAGTTTCACAATCATTCTCCATTTCTCTTAATTTTTTTCCAACAGCATTTGCTATAAAAATATCACAGGAATTTCCTATGTGTATAGATCCTGATATAGATGTACCACTTGCAATAACATATTTTTCAACATCAATGTCATTTAAATCATTAGCTATTTTCTCAACCCAATGTTCCATTACATCACCATAACAATTATTTTTTCTTTCTTTTAGTAAATAATTTTGATTTTAAAATATAAATTTTAATATACAACTTTTAAAATATAATTCTAATATATGATTAAATAAAGTCTCTAATATAAAATTCTAAAAAATTTTAATTTTATAGATATTGTCAATTGTATCTTCAAATTGAAATTTGACTAATTTAAGAATAAATTTAATACAAAATAATTATAAATATCTAAATCAATTTAGTAAACATTCAAAAAAAAAAAAACAGAATAAACAGTTTAATAAGTGATTAGAGCTAAAACATACTACATGTGAAATATTTTCAATAGTTCTGAATAAACAGTTTAATAAGTGATTAGAGCTAAAACTTAGAGAATAAAAATTTTAATTCTTTAAAGATATTATGAAAGTTTAAATTTTAATTTTTAAAATTAATGAATATATCCTATCCTCAATTATTTTAACTAATAATCAGAATGTATGTTTAATATATAATTATTATGATACAAATAATTAATATTATTTTTTAAAAAATTTATTAAAAATCATTTAAAAATAGAATCAATCAGTAATATTATAAAATACAAATATCTCAAATATATTGAACAATTGATATATGCTTTATTATTTATTAAATTTATTAAAGCATATTATTTATTAAACAATATTATTATTAAATAAAGAATATTATAATACTTATTAGTAAATATTCTTGAATATCTTTTAATGACATTTAAAATTATTTCCAATATGACAGATAAACTAACTTAGAAGTGTTGAAATGGATGATATTTATTTTATGAATGAAGCTATTAAAGAAGCTAAAAAATCTTTAGATGAAGATGGAATTCCTATTGGAGCAGTTTTAGTTAAAAATGAAGAAATTATAGGTAGGGGGCATAATCGTTTAATTCAAAATGGTTCAGCTATTTTACATGGAGAATTAGATGCAATTGAAAATGCAGGAAGATTAACGGGAAAAGATTATGAAAATACAACGCTTTACACAACACTTTCACCGTGTCCAATGTGTTCAGGAGCTGTTATTTTATATAACATTCCACGAGTTGTAATTGGAGAAAATAAGACTTTAATGGGGGCAGAACAATTACTAAAAAATAATAATGTAAAAGTTGTTATTTTAAACCAGGAAGAAGCAGGAAACCTTCTAAAAGAATACATTAATAATAATCCTGAACTTTGGGAGAGTGAATTGGAAAAAGTAGGTTTTAAAACCACAACAACATAATATAGAAAAAGAGTTACCATTAGATTTATGAATTTTCCTGATTATAGTATCTTACCTAACTTTATTAACATTTATATATTTTATTAAATTTTTAAAAAGGTTCAATATTTCTTTAAACTAAAATTTGAATAATTTAAAGAACAATTTTTAATAAAAATTTTTAAATAAATGTTATAAAACTTTAAATATATCTATGATAATCAATAATTGACTATTATAATAACATTACAATGGTCTATCTCCAATAAATGCTTCAATAAGTGAATCAAAATTCTTTATTTCATATCTATTAAATTTTTCTTCAGTAACATAAACATAATCAAACTTAATATCTTTTTGAATAGCATTTATATCTTCACACCATTTTTCTAACCTATCAATTTTATTAATGTCCTCAATAGCTTCAAAACCCTTTGTTTCAACGATGTAAATCTTATTCTCACTTCTTTTAATAATAAAATCTGGATAATAGTTAGAAATTTCACCATTTTTATTTTGATATTCAATATTAAAATGAACCGCCAAATAATTTTTTGTATAAGAAATAATATCTTCACATTTCTCTAAAAAAGTTGCAAAATCAATCTCAAAATTACTATCTCCAATAATATAGTTAAAAACACTTTTCTTGGAAATAATCATAACTTGGTTTTTAGCTATAAAAGGGCGAGTATCAGTGACTTTAATGTAATCTCTAATTTGAGATTTCCCAATATCCTGAACAATCAAATTATTAATAACTTTTTCAAATGTTTCAATTATAGATTTAATACTTGAAGGTTCAGATAAATTTTTAATGATATTTTTATCATTTAAATCTATAGGAGTCACGAATAAATAATCTTTTATGAACTCCTTTAATTTTCCATATAGTATATCATATCCCTCAAAAATTCTTAAATCTTTCATAATTGTTTGTGTAAAAAACCCAATAACAGTATTAGGATTCAAATTACTCTCATTTAATCTTGTAACATGAGAAATTTCATTATTGTGTAAATGTTTAAAGGTAATTTCCCTATCTTCTCCATATGTATACTGATTAATTGGTAACCTCTTGTGCTCCAAATTTGAAATGTCTAACTCTTGGATTTTAGAAAACTTTCTTATCATACGAGGGCTTGAAATAGGAATTTTTATATCCAATTTATTCATATCTTTTTCAGTGTTATCAGTATCGATTTCTATTATAATCGGTGATTTTGGAGCTGATTTTTCATTCATTTCTTCCATGTTAAGTGAAACTCCTTCTGATTCAATTGATTCTATAAACTCCATGAACCTATCAGTTCCAATCACACTAACCTTCTCATCAACAGTAAAATCCCTATACATTCTTCTAAGTCCACGCCCCAATGTCTGTTCAGGTAAAATATTTGATTTTGATGTGTATCCTCTCAAACCCACAATGATAGTTACATTTTTAACATCCCAACCTTCTTTTAAAACCAGAACAGAAACGATGGCTTTATAAGGATTATCTAAACTATCAATATTATTTGCAGCAGCTCTCAACTTCTCTAACTCTTCTTTTTTCTTAGAAGAAGAAGTATTTTCTGTAATTTCACCATTTCGTTTTGTATGAATAACTAAAACAGAATTTTTGAATTCAAAATAAGTACTTTCAAGATATTCTGCGACCTCATCACAATTTTTAGTATCATCAACCATGACAAAAAGAACAGCTTTTTTATTTAATTTTTCTTGCTGTCTATAAACTTTCTTCCATTCTTCATACCCTAATCTAAGATAGTCCTCATATTGTTGTGAATACTTAGCCGAAGTTCTTTCTTTCAATTTTTTTCTACTTTCTTTATCAGGTAAAACTGGAGTTTTAACAATTTTTTGATAAATAGCTTCAACCAAAGGATAATCACATATTGTTTGAGGAAAAATTGCACCATTATTCTTTTTAGGAGTAGCTGTAAAGTCTACTTGCATAGACAGTTTTTTATTCTTTTGAAGAAGGTTGTTATGAATATCTTCAATCGATTTAAACCATGCCAATTTTTTATCATGAATATGATGAGCTTCATCATTCAAAATCATCAATTCATCAATACTTCTAACAATAACATCTAAATCCAACTTTGATTCAGTTGTTGAACTTACAGGTCTTTCACCTAAAAAATAATCTGATGCATCCTCATCATCAAAGGAGGGTTCTTTTTTATTACTATCATAAACACGATGAATATTAGATAAAAATACATTTCCAGTCTTATTAACTATGTTTACATTATCTTGAATATGTAACTTTAATTGAAAATCATTTCTCCAGTCTTTACCATCGAAACCATTATCTGGGATGATTGAGTCAGTATAAAAAATTTTAAAACCATCAAAGTCTGTTTTAATCCTATCTAAAACAATGATATTTGGAGTTATAATCAAAAAATTTCTTGAAAGTTTTGAATCTATTTCGTAAAGTTTATGAAAATAAGACCAAGCAATAATTAAACTTAAAACCTTTGTTTTTCCACTTCCAGTAGCCATTTTAATTACAAAACGGTTCCAAGACTCTTCAAACATAGCTGGAGATATAGCATCACTACCATCAAATCTCAAAAGATCATACTTATCTTCAACTTCAGCAATTTCATGAAGATAAATGATGGTTTCAACCGCCTCTCTTTGAGCAAAATAATATTGAAAATTAAATAAAATACCATCATCATTTGATATAAGGTGTTCTTCTTTAAACCAATGATTTAAAAGTGAAATACTTGTATCACTTGCACCCTCATAATTATTTTTTCTCCATCCATAAACTTTTTCACGAATTTTTGCAACTAAAGGAGGTAATTCTCCATAGTTCCTATATTTAAGCTCTCTCTCAGATGGAACCCAACGATATTTTGGATTGATAATTTCATAAGGTGACTGCGGAAATTCTGGATGTAACATAGTTATCCCTCAAATAAAATTTTTATAATATTATGTGTCTTTAACATTAACTGGAATGATCTTCATTGTATCATTTCCAAAAATATCAATAACTTTTATAGCGACTTTTGTTTTATCTTTAGAAAGTTTATGTAGTGGTGATTTTAGTTCTATATCTTTATTATTCTTTGTTCTAAATGATTGCCATTCGTTCTCAAATATATAATCTCCTGTCCAAAATCTTTTAAAATCATCACCATTCTTTAAAGTGACTATCTCTTTTTTACTCTCAAAATCAAAGTCAATTGACCATAATCTATCCAGTCACTCCAGTTTTTAGTTAAAATCTCTTTTGTTATATTTTCTGTTTTACTTTTGTTAATCTTAACTATATTTCCATTTTCAACTATAATTTTACTTGAACCTTTTTTCAGAGATTTAGCAACATTATCACTATTATCTTGATTATAAAACACTGAAAAATCAGTTAATTCAATGGAAACTTTACCATTTTCAATGTATGGCTTAACTTCAATATATGCAACATCATTAAATTGTACTTGATTTCTTTCAACTGCTCTTTTGTCAAACACATCTCTTGGAATATATTTTAATGATAAATCAACACCCTTACTTTTTGCATGCTCTTGAATATTTGGAAATAAACCCATTTCAAACTCAAAACCAAGAATATCAACTTTTGTAATCTTTTTTTCAATACATTCCTTAATAATTTCTTCAACATATAATCGAGATACTGGTAAATTAACAGGACCAATAGCAACGAACCTACCACTCTTTTTACCATTGAATGTTCTAAAAGAATCTATTCTTTCAGATTTATATGCTTTTAATATTAATTCTATAAATTCTTCTTCTTTTTCAGCAAGTTGTTTTTCTTGTTCTTTTCTATGTAAGTTAGGATTAACACCTATGTAATGTTGCCGTTCATATTTTCCTAAATTCAGTATCTCAAATGAGCGATAATACTTTCCAGCTTGTTTAAGATTCCTTTGAACATCAATCATCCTTTTACGAGTAGTGTGAATACTGAATTTACCTAAGTCACTTCCAATCCATTTACGTCCCAACTTCTCAGCAACTGCAAGAGTAGTTCCAGAACCACAAAAAAAGTCTGCAACTATATCTCCCTCATTCGAAGAGGCTTTAATGATTCTTTCCAACAATGTCTCTGGTTTTTGAGTTGGATAGCCCACCCTTTCTTTCTCCATAGATATACTTCCAATCATCTTGATGTTATTCCATACAGTATCCATAGCAATACCTTGGATATCCGATAAATATCGTTTATATCTTGGTTTACCTTTACCTCCATCACTGGATGTATAAAACCTACCATTCTCATCTTTTTTAAAAAATTTTTTTATATAGTCTTCTGATAATGGTTTAAAAACCATTTTAAAAAAAAGGGTTTTCAGTTTTTGAATAATAAAAAATAGTTTCATGTTTGTTATTAAATTTTTTTGCCTTGGGTGATTGTCTTTCGCCATAATACCAGATAATTTCATTTCTAAAATTTTCTTTGCCAAATATTTCATCTAATATTAAACGAATATAACTATTTACTCTCCAATCACAATGAACATAAATACTTCCATCATCTGCAAGTAAATCTCTCATCAACTGAAGTCTCTCATAAATCATTGCAATGAAACTATCAGCTCCTTTACCCCAAGTGTCCCTGTAAACTATTTCCTCCAAAACATTGGCTCTCTTTGTAAATTTATCATTATTTTCTCCAATTTCAATATCCATTGAAAAATCAGCACCAACATCAAAAGGAGGATCAATATAAATTAATTTAATTCCTCCATGTTCCTCAATTTCCTTTTGCAACTGACCATTCTTTAAACTACTAAGAATTAATTTATTATCCCCCCAAATTAACTTATTAGTCCAACCTTCTAACTGTCTTCCTCTTGTATCAGTTGAAAAAAGAGTGGCTTGATGATCATTTGTTCCAATTTCTTTTCTTGGCTCATCAACTTGTTCAATTACCTGAAAAGGCAAAACTACATTAGTAACTTCATTAGTTTTTCCATTCCAAATCAATTCAACTTCTTTTTTATCTTCAAATAACAAAAACCTGTATTTTTCAGGCAAATCTTTTCCTTCTAATAAATAATCATTGATATCTCTAATTTCATGTTCTGAAAGTTGCAAAAAACCACCTTAATGTATTTTTATATTATAGTCTTAACTTAGTAAAAAATTATGATAATTTTTAGTATGGATTAATATCATCGAGTAAATTATAATAATAAATGATATAAAAATTATATATAATATAATTTATTATCAGTGAAGTTATATGAAAGAAACATTTTAAAATGGATATTATACAAACAGTTATGTGATTTAAATGTTGTGGGTTAATAGCACAGATTTAAAAAATTGGGCTGATAGTCGTGATTGCCAAGACCAACTTCCTCGTTTAATATATGAACTTATCATGGCAACAACTTCAGATATTTCTAAAATTCGTTTTCCATCTGGAGATAGTATTTCTACTCCTGGCTATGATGGAATTCTTGAGGTTTCTGAAGGTAACATATATATTCCAAAAGGAAAATCTGTATGGGAGACGGGATGTAACAAAGATGTGAAAAAAAAGGCAAATGATGATTATAATAAACGAAAAAAAGATTGTTTATCTGAGAACCATTCTGAAATTACTTATGTATTCGTTTCTCCAAGACCATGGACTAAAAATGAAAAATGGTGCGAAGAAAAGAAAAAAGAAGGATTTTGGAAAGATGTTAAAGGGTATAATGCTGTGGATTTAGAAGGATGGATTAAACAAGCTCCAGCAGTAGGTATATGCTTAGGTCAGCATTTAGGAAAATATCCGAAGGGAGTTAAATCACTTAATGACTGGTGGAACGAATGGATTACAAGTACAAATCCAAAAATTACAAAAGAACTCGTTTTAGCAGGGAGAAAAAATCAATTAAAGGACATTAAAGAGAAATTGAAGTCACAACATTCTGAAATTAGTGTTCAAGCAAACACAATCGATGAATCAATAGCATTCTTAGTTGCTACAATAAAGTCATTACCTGATGATGAACAATATTTTTATCTATCAAAAAGTATAGTTATTAATGATTCTAAAGCTCTTGAACATATTTCTATAACTTCAAAAAAAAATAAATTGCTTTTTATTCCTAAATTTAAGGAAATTGAAAATATAACATTGGCTAAAGAAGAAGGACATCAGGTTTATATTCCAATAAGTCCAGATAATACCGTTTCTGATCCAGATATTATTCTTCCTCGTCTTGGAAGAGATGCATTTATTTCTGCACTTGAAGATATGGGATTATCAAACGAAGTTTCGGGAAATTATTCTAAGGTCACTGGTAGAAGTCTATCAGTTTTAAGAAGACATTTGATGAAACATTCAAACCAACCTGAATGGGCTAAAAACGAATCTGTTAGAGACATTATACATGCATTTCTATTTGGATCCTGGTATGAATCAAATAATATGGATAAAGAAGTTATTAGTCAGCTAACTATGGATTCTTATGATTCTTTTTCTAATAAATTATATTTAATGAAAAACCAGGAAGACTCACCCATATTAAAAATTGGAGATTTTTGGCATATAGTTTCGCCTATGGATGTTTTTTTTGCGATAGCTCCATGTATAACTTCATCAGATTTAGAAAAATTTAAGAACATTATTTTAAAAGTTTTCAAAACACCCCATACATATGTTTTAAAATCTAAAAATTGGGTAGATGTTATTCTCCATGAAAACATTCCAAATTATTCTCATCAATTAAAAAGAGGAATTCTTCAATCTCTTATTCTCATTGCAGTTTTTGGAGATGGTGCTAATATGTATACCACTACTTCAAATCAAAATTGGGTGGATAGCATAATAAAAGAATTATTAAATAATGCAGACTGTAATCTTTGGATGTCTCTTGCTGCTTTTTTACCGCTTATTGCTGAAGTTTCCCCTGATTCATTTGAATATGCGGTAAAATTCTCTTTATCGAATAGAAAAAAACCGATTATGTGTTTGTTTGAAGAAGTGCAAGGCATTATTGGACCATCATCTCAACATTCATATTTACTTTGGGCTTTAGAAAGTTTGTCTTGGAGTGATAAACTATTACCTAAAATCACATTAATTTTGGGGGAATTGGCAAAACATGACCCTAACCCAGAAAGTAGATTGATTAATAGACCAAAAAATAGTTTGCGAAACATTTATCTACCATGGAATCCTCAAACATACGCATCTTTAGAAGATCGTTTAAAAATTCTGGATCTACTGATAGATAATTATCCTAATGTTGCATTTAATCTCTTAATAGAACTAATAGATCAGGATGTTCTTACTCATAGTTATAAGACAGTTTGGAGACAATTTTCAGAAAAACAAAAAAGTAATATCACTATAAAAGAATATCAAACTTTCATTGAAGAAATAATTAATAAACTACTTTTAATTATTGATTCTAATGGTCAAAAGTGGGTCAAAATATTGGATAAATTTGAATATCTACCAACAAATCAGAGGGATAAAATCAGTGAAAATCTTTCTTCTAATGTAGCCAATATTTCACTTAACCGTTGCGAACTATGGAATAAATTACGACAAATAATTTCCAAACATCGTTCTCATCCTGATGCAAAATGGTCTCTACCAAAAAAAGAATTAGAAAATCTTGAAAAAATTTATTTATCTTTAGAACCAGAGGATATATTAGATAAATCCTACTGGCTTTTTGATCAGAGACCAGATTTATTGGAAGGAGTAAAAATAGAATATTATGATGATGACCATTTTAATAAACTTAGATCAGATGTAATTAATAAAATCAGAGAACAATATGGTTTTAAAGGAATAATAAAACTATCAAAGAAGATTAAATGTCCTCATTGTTTAGGTATTGCATTGGTTGAAGGAAATACAAATTCAGAAGAAGAAAATATAATGTATTCATTGCTTGAAGGAAATGATGAACAAGAAATGGCATTTGTGAAAAGTTATATTTCTTACAAATCTTTTCATGATAATATATGGGCTAAAAATCTTATTGGTAAATTTATGACCGAAAATTGGTCAGACATAAAAATTGTTAATTCTTTTATTACTTTTCCCTCAAGAATGTATGTTTGGAAACTTTTGAAATATTTTAATAAGACAATACAAAATTCATATTGGAAAAATTGTATTTTTAGAGGTATAACTGGAGAATCTGAAGATAAAATTTATTTCATAGAACAAATGATTCAAGTGAAAAGATATTTTAAAGCTCTTGAAATAGCTTCTTTATTTGTTGAAGAAATGCCTCCTGAGTTAATTGCAAGGGTACTTAAAAAAACAGCCACTGATAAAAGTGAAGATAAACATCAAATTCAATATTATGATATTGACAGATTATTTGAAAAATTATATGAATCAGAATATTCAAAGAAGAAAATATCTGAAATAGAGTTATTGTATATAAGTGTTCTTTGTGATGTTACTAATAAAATGTGCCCTAAAATTTTATTTGATGAATTAAATAATAATCCTAAGTTTTTTTCAGAGATTATAGGATATGCTTACCCAATAGAAAATGAACATCAAAATAAAATAGAAAGTGAGATGGGCTATGAACAATTGAAACAAATAGCGATTAATGTATATAAATTACTCCACAGTTGGAATATTATTCCTGGAACTGAAACTGATGGTAAAATTAATTATGAAAAATTAAAGTTTTGGGTTGATGATGCAAGAAAATTATGTGAAGAGTCTGATAGAATAGAACATTGTGATGATCAAATTGGAGAGTTATTATCACATACAGAGCCAGAAAATGATATGTGGCCTCCTGAACCTGTATGTAAAATAATTGAGAGTATAAAAAGTGAGAAAGCATCTATGGGTTTTAGAATAGGCACTATAAATAAAAGAGGAGTTTTCACAAAGTCATTTAATGAAGGAGGAAAACAAGAATGGGAGTTAGCTGATAAATTTAAAGGATATGCAAAGAAAATAAATACACAATTCCCAAAGATGGCTTCTTTGTTGGATGATATTGCAAAACACTATGAAAATCTTGCAAAAGAAGAAGATGAACGAGCAGAAATACAGGAGTTAGATTATTAAATCCTATTATCTTAGAAAATATAATATTATAAACAATAATATGAATAAAAGCAATATTATTAAATAAATAGAAAAATAACTAAAAGGTGGCAATAATGGAAGATATTATGAATAGATTATCTTTAGGCTTATCTGAATTTGATAACATAGTTAAAGAGAATAAGATTTATGTTGATAAAACGAGATTTATAAAGAAGATGATGGATCAAGGAAGGAAATATTATTTTCTCTCTCGACCAAGAAGATTCGGAAAAACATTACTTGTTTCAACATTGGAGAGTTTTTTTCAGGGAAAGAAAAATCTATTTAAAGATACCTACATCCATGATAACTGGGAGGATTGGAGTGAATATCCTATTATAAGAATATCTATGAGTAATATACTTAACACAACCCCACAAAAGTTAGAAAATGGAATATTAAGTAAACTTGACTTCATAGCATCTATACATGATATTGAGTTAGATAAAACAGATGACTATGTTTCAAAGTTCTCAAAACTAATTTATAAAATACATAAAAACAATGAAGAAAAAGATGTTATTGTTCTAATTGATGAATATGATGCACCAATAATAGATAACCTAAGCAATACATCTTTAGAAGATGAAAATAGGAGAATACTACAGAACTTCTACAATGTTTTAAAGAATTCAGAAGAATACATTAAGTTTGTCTTCATCACAGGAATCAACAAATTCACAAAAACATCAATATTCTCAAAATTCAACAACCTAAAAGAACTCAGTTTAAACGATGATTATTCTACAATTTGCGGCATAACACACCAAGAATTAGAAGATAACTATCATGAACACATACAAAACATAGCAGATGAAAACAATTACACCTATAAAGAGGCTATGAATAAATTCAATCATTTTTATGATGGTTATAGCTGGGATGGTGAAAACAATGTCTTCAACCCTTATTCAACACTTAATGCATTGGATGAAAGGAAATTTTTAAGTTTTTGGTTTTCCACTGGAACTCCAACTTTTATTGCTGAAATATTTAAAAACAAAAAAGTAACAGAAGACTACACCAAACCAGTGATACTAAAACACACTGATTTGGATGCTATCGATCCCAATAATATAAATGAAACAACTTTTCTTTTTCAATCTGGTTACCTAACCATAGATGAAAAAATCTTTGAAAATGATGAAATGTACTATAAACTTAAAATACCTAACTTTGAGGTGGAGCAGGCTTATGTTGACAATCTTAAAAAATTATATCTTAATGAATTTAAAGACAAATATACTAATATTCGTGAGAAATTGTGGGATGATATTAATAAAGGCAGGTGTGATAATTTGGCTAATAGATTACAGGATGATATTAATATAAATCCGTCGTATCTTAATATTGGTGCTAAAGAGAATTGGAAGATTTATGAATCTATGTTTTTAATGTGGATGAATATAATGGGTTTTGATGT
>JAITGU010000044.1 GCA_031280375.1 Candidatus Methanovirga procula
CATGATATTAATTAATATCCTTTCTCCTATTTATATATTAATGCTAATATAAAGCTTTTTTAGATTTATTTTCGTCGGCATTAACATGCCACCCACTGAATTTTTTACAGTGTCAAAAAATTTGCAATTTATTTAAAACCATGAAAAATATAAAACCCAATTTAAGTAAAAATCGTTAAGTTGATGACATTGGTCATTAGCATAGTCTTTTAAAATATTGAAACAGTGTTATTGGATAGTAAATGAAGGGTGAATTTAAATGAACGAGGAAGTTAAACAGGGATTAAAAAATTTTTTAATCAGTTTGGTAATTTATTCAATAGGTTATGCATTTTTTAATCAATTTTCATATTTTGAAGGTTATGTTAATCCTGCTGCGATTTTAATATGTGTATTTCCGTTATTATTTGGGAAATGGGGGTGTTTAGGATTAGGATCTGGATATATGGTAGTTTATTTTATATTGAATTACTCTAATAATTTATCACAATTAAGTTTTTTCTATTTAGTCAATGGTTTAATTATAGTTAGTCTAAGTTATTTTATTTTTAAATTATTTTATGCTTTTAATTTTAATAATAAAGTTCCAACATTACATTTGAATGACACGAGTAATTTAATTAAATTTATTTTAGTAAATATAATAGGTAACACTTTTTTTCTATACTTATGTATTTGTAGTTATTATTTATTTGATCCTGAAGTGATATTTAATTCTGATACTTTAAATAATTTTTTAACAAATTATTCTCTACTTTTAAATTTGACTTTTATTTTTAATACATTATTTGTTTTAATAGTTAATTTAACCAATATTAAAGTATACAAAATAGAAAAATCAAGTTTTTTAAAGCATAATAAAAAAATTAGGTATGCTATCATACTATTTTCAATAACATTAATAATCCAATTATTATATAATTATTTAATTGGAGAAATATATGTTATTAATTTTGAATATATTCTTTTTAACATGATTATAATAATTTTCCTTGTTATTCTTAAGCCAAATGGTAAATATGAACAGGTAAAATATAATACTTCATTTAGTGAGGTTATAATATTTTTTGTTTTGTTAACATCTATATTTTATAATATTATCCCTTATTTTTGGAGTGTGATTGATTGGATATTATTTGGAGAAACTTTTGGCTTATCTGACTTCATAGAGATTTATTTTGGTGTGTATGCTGTAATAGATTGGGTATTAATGTTAATTTTCTCTATCCTTATATTATATTATATTGAAAAAAATTTTTCTAAACCATTGCAATTTATTAGTACTCTTGCTATATACTATATAACAAATAGATTTAGTCAAAAGGAACACAATAATCCAAATAATATTGAATCTATATTAAATAGATTAGATTATTTATCAACTAATAAATATGAAATAAAGTCTTTATCTGTATCTATTAAAAACATGATTATAACTATTGAGAAGTATATTGCTAATTTAAAGAAAATTACAGCTAAAGAAGAAAAAATTAATGTTGAATTGAACATTGCTTCTAAAATTCAAATGGATACAATCCCAAATGAATTTCCTCCATTTCCTAATAGGTTAAATGATTTTGATATTTTTGCAAGTTATATCCCTGCTAAAAATGTTGGGGGAGATTTTTATGATTATTTTTTAATAAATGATAATCATTTAGTTATTGTTATTGGTGATGTGAGTGGTAAAGGAGTTCCAGCAGCATTATTTATGATGATGGTTAAAACATTGATTAAAGATCAATTAAAATTAGGGTTAAATCCATCAGAAGCTTTTATTAAGATTAATAATGAGCTTAATGAGAACAATAATGAAGGAATGTTTGTTACAGTATGGTTAGGATTATTGAATATTAATTCTGGAGAAATGACTTATGTGAATGCGGGTCACCCCAAACCATTTTTATTTAACAAATCTAGAAACCAATATAATATTTTAGAATCTAAACCTGACTTTGTTCTTGGAGGAATGGAAAATATGAAGTATAAATCATTTAAAATAACAATAAATGCAGGTGATAGATTATACTTATTTACTGATGGAATCACAGAGTCTATTAATCAAAATGAAGAAGAATTTCAAATAAAAAGATTGACTAATATTTTAAATGAAAATCATGCCTTAAAAATTGAAGATTTGATTCTTAAAGTAAGCAAGGTACTGCATAGTTTTACTAAAAGTGTTGAACAATTTGATGATGAAACCATGTTAATTTTGGAATATAGAAAGAAAAATTAAGCTTTACAAAGCTATTTTTTGTAATTCTCTCTATTACTATCAAGTCAACTGTTTTGTAATGCTTATTCAATGAATTAAAATTATGTATTACACTTCCTCTTTAATTCATAAAATCATCCATGGATTGTGTATTGAATACTATTTTAATATCTTATTTAAAACATTAATATATAAATGTTGAAATATAAAATAGTTATTATATGTATCAAAATTTTCTTATAGGCTTGGAACTGAAGTTTGTAAGTGACAATAATTTCTGAAATGTTATTATAACTTATTTAATTAATTAATTAAACTATTACAATTAATAATTCTTAAAAATAAAAATATTTTAAATATATTTTTAAAAATTAAGTGAATATAATGATAATTATATAAAATAAGACATTTTAGATTAACTCATAAATTATAAAAAATTTTTCTAAGACTATAATTTGATAGTAGGTGTTTATTAATGGATATTGAAAAAAATGTTGAAGGTAAAAAGATAGTGGTTAAAGTTTCTGGTAGATTAGATACTAAATCTTCTCCAGAGTTAAATGATGCATTAAAAAATGATCTTCCAAATGTAAGTGAGTTAATATTTGATTTTGAAGGATTAAATTATATCTCCAGTTCAGGACTTAGAATTATTCTTTCCACACAAAAATTGATGAATAAACAAGGAACCATGGTAATTAAAAATGTTAATGAATTTATCATGGAGGTTTTTGATGCTACTGGATTTACAGACATTTTAACTATAGAATAAATTTTGTACTTAGAACTTGTTGTGCAATTCCATTTTCAATGAACAAAATTTCTTTTAATAAAATTTTATTAAAAAATTTTTAATTACCAAAAATCAAAGATTTTTGTAATTATGAAAATCCAAAGGATTTTCAGTAATTCAAAGGATTTTCAGTAATTCAAAGGATTTTCAGTAATTAATAATTTATATATTACAAATTGTTTAATTTAATATAAATAATAATTAAACAAAAATAATTGTGCAACAGTCTCACTTAGTTAATATTTATCAACATATTAACTACTAACTTTATCTGTGTAAATTTAATTTAATATTGTATTAGTGGTGATACTATGAACATCAATGATTTGTCCGTTGCTGGAAAAGTCTTCATGCAAAAATATAAGGATGGTAAAGAAGTTCGTGAAAATCTTTTAAAAATGACAGAAGATCCAATTAAATATAATGAAGAATTATTATTTAAAATATTAGATGAGAATAAAAATACTGAGTATGGACAAAAGTACGATTTTAGTCATATTAAATCTATTGAAGAATATCAATCCAAGGTCCCGTTAACAGAATATGATGACTATATCGAATATATATTATCTATGATAATCGATGATATGGATGGTCTAATCACTGTTAATAAAGTAGATCATTATTCTAAATCTTCTGGAACATTAGGTAACCCTAAAAAGATACCTTGCTCTATTCCAGGTCAAGAAGTATTTCTTAAATATGGAGCAGATAATATAATGGCTTTAATGGGGGATAAATTAGGTTTAGATTGGATTAATGGGAGGGTATTAAATATTGCTGATTTTTCCTTAAAAGAAATAAAACCTAAAATAACTTATGGAGCAATATCTACAAAGGCATTATTAACACTTGGAGAAGAATTGGGGGGATATGAAAAAATACTTCAGTTATTATATACTTCTCCACCAGAAGCCTTTTTTCCAGAACCAGATACTGATGTTAGATATATAATTGCAAGATTTGCTTTAATGGATAGAGATGTTAGCTATACTTTGTCACCATTTTACAGTGCTTTTGTTGAGTTATTGGTGTATATTGAAGAAAATTGGAAATTGCTTGTGGATGATATAAATAATGGAACAATTAATGATGAAATTAACATGTCTAGTACGGTTAGGGAAAGTTTATTGACAAGAATTCAAGCAATGCCTCAGAGAGCTGAAGAATTGATAAAAATATTTAATGAAGGTTTTAATGAACCAATTATCCCAAAATTATGGCCTAAAATGAAAGCACTCGTTGGAATTGGTACGGGAGGATTTGATAATTATACCAACAAAATTAAAGAAAAATATGCTGGTGAAGATTTAAATTTAGTTTTATGCGGAATTGCTTCTTCAGAAGGCGTTTTTTCATCGCCTATTGATATTAATTCGCCCGATTCGGCGTTGGTACCTGATTCTTGTTTTTTTGAATTTAGACCTATTAATGGTGAAGAGTATTTGACAATTGATCAAATAGAAGATGGGGAAATTTATGAAATAATAATCACTAATCTTTCAGGATTTTATAGGTATAAAATGGGTGATGCTATTCGTGTAACTGGTCGTTATAATGACATGCCATTAGTTCAATTCTTATATAGGGTCAGTCAAAATGTTAGTTTGGCTGGTGAGAAAACTACTGAAGTTGCTTTAAGGGAAGCTGTTCAAAGAACTATGAAAGAATTTAATATAGATTTAATGGAATTTTCGATGTATCCTGATCATGATTCATCACCTGCAGCTTATGTTTTCTTTTTAGAAATTAATGAAAATCCAGATAAAGTATCTAAAGAAGATATTCGTGATTCAATAGATGAAAAATTATCTAAACTTAATTTATCCTATGGTGATAAAATTAAAAAGAATATTCTTGGTAAAACACAAGTACATCTTTTACAAAAAGAAACTTATTTATTATATAGGGATTTAATGATAACTAAAGGTGTGTCTTCAAATCAATTGAAACCTCCAAGAGTAATTGTAAATGAAGCTCAAAGAAGATTTTTCTTTGCATTAATTGAAGAGTAGAAATTTAATTTTATTATTAAACCCATTGATGTATTTATATTATATTTTATTAATTGATAATGGCGTTAATAAATATTAAAAATAAGAGAGTGTTTCATATCAGTTTATTTATAAAGATTAAGAGGTTTATAGAAATTTTCATTAGATAAGGGGTTTTTAAATGGGTTTTAATAGAAGTATTCCAGAATCATTAAATGAATTAGATGAATTAAAATTATATGGGAAATTCCAAGAATTTTTAAAAGATCCTTATAAAGTTCAAAAGGAAATTTTGTTTGATATTTTAAAATATGGAAAATCCTCTGAATTTGGGATTAAACATTCTTTTGATGAAATTAAATCAATTGAAGAATTTCAAAAAAATGTTTCAATTTCCAATTATTCTGATTATTTGGATGATATTGAAAAAATGAAAAAAGGAAAAAGTGATATTCTCTTCGATGGTTCAACTCATTCTTTTGTAGTTTCTTCAGGAACCACAGGACATATGAAATATTTCCCTGATAGTGAAAGGGGAATTTTAACTAAAAATCTTGTAATGAAACTTAGATCAATACAATTAACTAAGATTTGTCCAAGTTTATTAAATAATCCTCATGTTTTAGGAATTACAAATTCTTCAGACTATGGGTTTACTGAAGGAGGAATTCCTATTATGGCAGCATCTGGTCAGGGACTTAGCACATATGAGGATTCTAATATTAAAATCATTTTACCTAAAGAATTAATTCAAGCAAAAGATATTTATAATGAAGATAAAGATTATTTAATGGCTTTATTTGCTTTAGCTTCAAAAAATCTTACTGCAGTTATATGCAATAATTTAGCCCATTTTAATTTTTTACTTAAAAAAATTAGAAATAATACTTCTAAAATGATTGATGATTTAGATAATCATACTATTTCTTTAGATATTGACTCCTCTTTAAAAGAAATATTAATATCTAAACTTCCAGATACTAAAGAAAGAGTTAGAGAACTTAGAGAAATTTATTTAGATAAAGGGGAGCTTAAAGTTGAAGATATTTGGCCTAATTTTAAAACTATTGGGTGTTGGCTTTCCTCAAGTGTAGGCAGATGTGCAATAGATATTAAAAGAAATTTAAGTGAGGATGTGAATTTTTTAGAATGGGGTTATGGTGCAAGTGAAGGAAAATTTAATGTGCCTTTTGAAGCAAATATTTCTGCAGGACCAATAGCTCCTTTTTCAGCATTTTTTGAATTTTTACCAATTGATGGTGGAGAGATAGTAACCTTAGAAGAAGTAGATATAAGTAAATTATATGAAATAGTAATAAGTACTTATTCTGGATTGTATCGTTATAATCTTCATGATATTGTTTCGTTTAAAGGTGAAACTTTTAAAACACCAAATATTGAATTTGAATGTAAAGCAAGTGAAAGCACTGTTTGTAACAATGTCACTTTTTTTGCTAATCAGTTTGATCATGTAATAAAAAAAACTGAAAAAGATTCTAATGAATTTATTAGTTTTTTCCAAGTAATTCCTTCAGATGATAAAAAAAGTGTTTCTTATATTATTGAACATAGTGATGCTGATTTCAACAAATTAGAATTTAGAGAAGACTTAATTAAGAATTTAAAAGACGATTTAAAATTAGAATTAAATAGGTTATATATTATGAAATCAGGTTATCGCGATAGTTTATTTGTTAAAGTAGTTAGTCCAGGTAAATCAATAACTTCAACAAAATTACCTACAATTGTTAATAAAGATTCAATTCTAAAATCATATATAAATGAAATTGTTTAAATATGATATATTATAATTAAAAACATTCTATATATTGATTATCAAAGATTTGATCTTATTGTTACTTTTTTAAATAAATATTCAATTAAAATAATATGAATGGTTTTTAGATAATAATTGGTGTAGATTATGACTGTAAATTTAAGTGGGTTTTCCCAAATTGACAGTTTATAAATTCATCCTAAAAAGAATAGTTACATCTATATTTATCTATATTGCTCAAATTTCATAATTGTTGGACAGACTCTCATTAATAATATCTTATTTTTATTATTAAAATTTTAAATTTATTAATAAATAATCTTCTTATTCTTATTAATAAATAACTATTTCCAAGAAAAAAAAGCACTGAAAAGAAGAGGTAGAGGTTATACATATGAACTGTATAAACCACCATATTTTCACAGAGGTTGTAAACTTTTGTGGAGGTTTTTCAATTTTCATGATTTCTTTAATTATAAAATTTTTTATTTTTTAGAAAATTTTTTATTTTCGTTTATATAAAACATGGATTTTCATGAAAACCTCCACACTTTTTGACAATCTCTTTTCACAATTAGTTCAATATGAAAAACTAAGTACACAATATTTTATAGTACTTAAAAAATCTTAGAGACAATAGTATTCAAAAATCGTGAATAAAACCGTTAAAAATAAGGCTTCAATACTTCACAGATGAATTATAGTATTATATAACAATTTAATTAATACATGGAAAAGTTTATTAATCATCAAACTGTTAACCATGGTGAAAGAGAATATGTGAATGGAAAAGATTCAATGTTAACAGTGATGAAAATAGGTATATATTCATTCGAAGATTTTTTAGAATATTTAGGGGTGTTTCTAAACATAATTTATCAGGTTATAATTCTGTTAATGACAGAACAGAATTAATTATAAAAACTGATTCTTATGATCAAATAATACTATACTAATGTAATAGTGCCATGAATTACTCATGAAGCCCATTTTTATGTTATTATCACTAATTCATATAGTTTGGCATGTAAAATCAAAACAGAAATTTGGGTTTTTGGAATTTTAATTTCATGCAAATGAGTTTTAGATAGGTATATATAGAAAATTTTTTTTAATTAAATTTTTTATTTCCAATACCCAGAATCCATAAAGTTTCATGTGCCGATAATCAATATATAATTAAAATTGTAGTAAGTAAATAAAATGATTATTATGTCAAAAGGATTAATCAATTTGGGTTATAAGAAATATAAGTGTGTGACTTGTGGGAGAGATTTTTGGTCGATGGCTAAAAGGGATACTTGTGGAGATGCTCCTTGTGATGAGTATAGTTTTATTGGAAACCCTGCAACAGAGAATAGCTATGATCTTCATGAAATTCAAAAAAGATTTATAGAATTTTTTGAAAGTAGAGGACATACTCCTGTGTCACGTTATCCAGTTCTGGCTAAAAGATGGAGAGATGATGTTTTTTTAGTCGGAGCTTCAATTTATGACTTTCAACCATGGGTTACATCTGGTTTAGTTGATCCTCCTGCTAATCCTCTTGCTATTGCACAACCATCAATTCGTTTAAATGATGTTGATAATGTTGGTAGAACTGGTAGACATATGACTTGTTTTACTATGGGTGCACATCATGCTTTTAATAATGAAAACAGGGAGATTTACTGGAAGGATGAGACTGTTAGACTTTGTCATGATTTTTTTGTTAGTATCGGTATAAATCCTAATGAAATTTCTTTCATTGATTCTTGGTGGGAAGGTGGCGGAAATGCTGGAGCTTGTTATGAAGTTTGTGTTAGAGGTGTGGAACTTGCTACTTTAGTTTTCATGGAGTATAAGGTTCTTGCTAATGGTAATGTGGAAGAAATGCCTAATAAAACAATTGACACTGGCTATGGTTTGGAAAGAATAGCTTGGATTTCTCAAGGAACACCAACTGCTTATGATGCTTGTTTTACTCCAGTAATAAATAATTTGAAGAGTTTAGCCATGATCGATGTTAGTGAAGATATTTTATCTGCGAATGCTCAGTTGGCTGGTATGATGGATATTGAGACTTTTGCTGATATTCGATTACTTAGAGAAAAGGTTGCAGATAGATTAAATATGTCTGTTGATGATTTGTTAAGTTCAACTGAGCCTATGGAAGCTGTTTATATTATTGCAGATCACACTCGATGTTTGACTTTTATGATATCTGATGGAATTATACCTTCTAATGTTAAAGAAGGTTATTTGGCAAGATTAGTTATTAGAAGAACTATTAGATTTATTAAGGAACTTAATTTAAAGCAATCTCTTTCTGATATTATGGATATTCAGTTGAGGTTTTTGTCGAAGTTTTATGATGAAATTGATAAACAGAAAGAGTATATACTGAATATTGTTGGTATTGAAGAGTTACGATATTTCAAAACTATTGAAAAAGGTGATCGTGCTGTAAAAAGAACAATTAAAACTCTTAAAAAGTCTAATAAGGATGAAATGCCATTAGAAACACTTATGGATCTTTATGATGCTCATGGTATGCCACCTGAGAGGGTGGCTGAGATTGCTTTTGAGAAAAATTTTAAGGTTGACATTCCAGATAATTTTTTTACTTTAATAGCTGATTCTCATATTACTGATGTTCAGGATGAAGTGGACTCTTTAGATATTGATTATCCTAAAACTGAGCTTATTTTCTATGAAGACTTTGAAAAATCTGATTTCACTGCTAAGATTATTGGTGTTGAAAGTATTAAGGATGAATCTTATTTGGTTTTGGATAGAACTGCTTTTTATCCTGAGGGTGGAGGACAACCATCAGATATTGGAAAAATAATTGTCAATGATTTAGAATTGGAGATTATTCATGCTAAAAAGGTCGATGATATTGTTTTACATAAGATAGGCACGGATTTAAATGTTGAATTCTTTGTTGATAAGATAAATTCAAGTGTAGAGTGTATTGTTGATTGGTCAAGGAGAATTGCACTTGCAAGAAATCATACTGCTACTCATCTTATAATTGCCGCTGCTAAAAATGTTTTAGGTGATCATATTTGGCAAGCAGGTGCTCAAAAAGGATTGAAACATTCTCGTGTTGATTTATCTCACTATAAACATATTTCACAGTCTGAAATTAATGATATAGAGAAAATAGCTAATGAATTTGTCATGGAGAATTTGGATGTAGATATTCAATTTATGAGCAGAAATGATGCAGAAAGTACTTATGGTTTGACTCTTTATCAGGGGGGAGTGGTTCCAGGGTCAGTGATTAGGGTTGTTAAGGTATGTGGGTCTGACTTTATTCAAAATTTTATTGATGTTCAGGCTTGTGGTGGAACTCATGTTCTTCAAACTGGAGATATTGGGCTTATTAGAATCAATAAAACTGAAAGAGTTCAGGATGGTGTTGAAAGGATAGATTTTTCAGCAGGGATATCTGCAATATTGTCTATGCAAGAAAGTGATAATTATTTAAGAGAAAGTAGTTCAATTTTTAATGTTACTTCTGATTTATTACCAAAAACATGTAATAGATTCTTTAAAGAGTGGAAGTCTTTTAAAAACGAAATTGAAAAATTAAAATTAGAGATATCTAAACTTAAAATTAGAGATTTAGAAGATAATATTTTTAAATTCAAAGATTTAGATTTATTATCTTCTATTTTAGATACAGATATTAAAGAATTGCAAAAAATAGCCACTGTTTTAACCGATGAGAATAAGGCGGATATTGTGATTTTAGCAAACAATAATGGAAAAATAACTGTTTCTTCTTCTATAACGGCTGTCGAAAGGGGATTTAAAGCAAATATTATCATGAAGGGATTAACTAATGAACTTGGAGGTGGAGGAGGTGGAAAAGAGACTCTTGCTCAAGGTTCCATATCCAAAATTTCTGAAATTCAAAAAACCTTTGATTCATTAGATAAGTTGTTGGAATCTTCATGATGTTAAGTTAGATTCTAAAAAACTTAAAATTTCTTCTCCTTCTTCAGTAAGTTGGTACAGCCTTCCCTTTGTCCTTTCTTCATTTAAACATTTTACAATGTTTTCATTTTTCAATTCTTTGAGAACTTTACTCACATGATTAATTCGGATGTTCACTTCTTTAGATATCTCTGATGGAGTTCTAATGTTATATCCTATAGAAAATAAAATGGAGTTTCTATATCTTGATGCTTTTATTAATGCAATTTTTTTTATTAGTATTTGAGTTCTATTCATGCATGTCACTAAAATTATTAATATATTATTCTTAATTACAATTTTATATATTTGAATTGTAATAACTATTTCAAAGTTTTAATACTAAAAATATTCAAAAATTTGATTTAATATGAATCCTTATTTTAAAATATTTCACTATAATTTTTGTAGCTGTTGTTTAGTAATTTTATTTTAAACACGGTTAATATTCTCCTAATTGATAAATTTTAGATTTTAATATGTTTTATTCATATTTTACAATTTTAATTTCTACACTACTAATTTTTTAGTTTTAATTAATTATTAAGATATTAAATTGTTCGATCATGTATACATGTATCATTGCAAATGTATATACTATAATCAAAATATTTTATTATATGTCACCAAAAACTTTAAATCATTAGATATGTTGCCTTTTGAGAAATTGTATGAATATGTTCCAAATAAGGTGGTCTGAGAGAATTCATTATCCAAAATGTAAGAGCTATAATATCTGTAATTGTGGATCACCATTTAAAACCAAATATTACTCTTTTAAAGGATGGTTTGAACTTCAGTGATTTTACTGGAACGATTTTCCATAAAACTAAAGTTTCTGTGAATGTAATATTCTATATTTCTTCAATTTACCATTCAAAAGAGTGAACATTATATCTAAAGAATTACACTATTCATTTAAGACAATCGCTTGCATTGCTAATTTAATGAGAATTAATCTTGAAAATAACTATGGACCTCCAGATTAACTGGAGATATTGATTTGATGAAGTACATTTCCACTGCAAGTAAAGGAGCTAAAAAATATCCAGTAGAAGATCTTCCACGAAAAAGATGATTGAAACTAAGAGGTAGAGGAGCTTATGAAAAAAATAAGTCACCGATTATCTCAATGGTTTCGAGGTCTACTGGAAAAGTAATTTTTAAAGTAGTTCCTAATCTTTCAAAGAAATTAATTGGAGAATTAATTTCAAAGTACTGTAATGAACCAATACAAGTTTTTTCAGATGATTATAATATATATGAAGGCCTATCTACTCATAAAATTGTCATGAGCGGGTTAATCATTCTAAAAGAGAATATGTTAATGGTATTGTACATGATAATAATTGTGAAAATAAGAATTCTTTATTAAGGTCATTTTTAGATGTATTTCGTGGAATATCCGAGAAAAATCTTTCTAAATACACATTAATGAAAAAATCTTTCTTTAATTTTCAACAAAAATTTTTATGAAGAAGTATTCAAAATAATATTTTTTTTTTTGCAATGATAAGTATACATGAGTATAATATTTAATGATTTTATAAGTGAGATCTATAAATAATACCATTATTACTAAACGAGGAATATATTTAACTTTACTAATTTATACACAAAACATATTCTAAAAAATATAATCAACAATGTTCGCATACATAAAAACAATTATTATTATAGATACCATAGTATATAAATGTTTTCATTTTGAAAATTT
This sequence comes from Candidatus Methanovirga procula, assembly GCA_031280375.1. Lineage (GTDB taxonomy): Archaea > Methanobacteriota > Methanobacteria > Methanobacteriales > Methanobacteriaceae > Methanovirga > Methanovirga procula. The sequence continues at coordinate 12,466 of JAITGU010000044.1, forward strand.
GAATATCAAAACATAATTATAACATAATACATTATTCATATGTATAGGCTGTAAAAAAGTGTGAAGTTTTTCATGAAAATTCATGTTTTATATAAACGAAAATAACGGAAACTTCGTTTCCTAAATTTCTCACTTTGTTCGAAATAAAAAATTTTCTAAATTCAAAACGAAGAATTAATTCTTCTAAATTGAAAAACAAATTTTCAATAATAAAAAATTTTGAATTAAAGAAAAACTTCGTTTTTCTAACTTATAAAATCAAAGATTTTATAACTAAAGAAAACCATGAAAATTGAAAAACCTCCACAAAAGTTTACAACCTCTATATGTATAAATATATATTAAAAATAGTATGATTATCTTTCAATTTCTTTAAAATGTTCACTTTCATAATAATTGTAAAAGATGTCCAAGTATTTATAGGAATCTTTATATATAATAATACTAAAAAATTAAATAATGGCGGAAAGTAGTATCCGTATAATTCAATATTTATTTTATATGGACTTAGAAGGACTTTTTGTAATTTAAAATATCTTATTTCTGGCAAATTAGATATTATATTTCATTAATTTTTAAGATTATATTTTAGATATTTTATTTTTTAGAAATATTGATGGTAATAACTTAATTAAATAAAATACTATACAGATCTTAAGAATTATAGTCTCACTTACAAACTTTAGTTCCAAACCTATAATTTAAATATTTCTCTTATGATTTAATATTCAAGTTGAAATATTAAATTGTGAAGAATAATTAATAGAGAATAAAAAATTAATAAAAAATAATTAATGAAGAATAATTAGTGGAGAATATTGTATGGTAGATTATGTAGATGATGTTATTAAAGAAGTAAATGATAAAGATATTAAATTTGTGAGATTGCAGTTTGTAGATATTAATGGTATTCCAAAAAATATTTCTGTACCTCTTGGTAATAATAAAGACGAAATAGAAGACTTAATGAATGATGGAATGTTATTTGATGGCTCATCTGTAGAAGGGTTTGTTGAAATTCACGAAAGTGACCTTGTTCTTAAACCAGATCCACAAACATTTTCACTTTTACCATGGAGACCTGAAGAGTCTGGTGTAGGAAGGTTCATATGTGATATTTATACTCCTGAAGGAGAACCATTTGTGGGCGATCCTCGTTCGGCTTTGAAAAAATCTTTAAATAGAGTTAAAGATAAAGGTTATAAGTATAATATTGGGCCTGAACCAGAATTTTTCATTGTTGATCAGGATGAAAATGGAGATTACATACCTTATGATATGGGAGGATACTTTGATGTTGAACCATTAGATAAAGGCGTAAATTTTAGAAGGCAGTTGGTCAATGACTTGGAAAAATTAGGATTTGATTTAGAAGGAAGTCATCATGAGGTTGCTCCAGGTCAAAATGAGATTGCTTTTAAGTTTAATAATGCTTTAAATACGGCTGACGCTGTTATTACTTTTAAACAAGCTATTAAAGCTATTGTCGCTAAAATGGCTTTGGATGAAGGAGAAAAATATATTGTAAGTTTCATGCCTAAACCATTCTTTGGAAAGAATGGTAGTGGAATGCACTGCCACCAAAGCTTATTTAAAGACGGTAAAAATTTATTTGCTGATGATAATTCTGAAACTGGTTTGTCTCAAGAAGCTATGTACTTTATGGGTGGATTATTAGAACACGCGGCTGCTTTATCTGCTGTTGTTGCTCCTATTGTGAATTCTTACAAAAGACTGGTTCCAGGTTATGAAGCTCCTGTGTATAAGGCTTATGGTCTTAAAAATAGGTCTGCTTTAATTAGAATTCCTGCTGCACATGGTCAAGCGACAAGAATTGAATATAGGTGCCCTGATCCATCATGTAACCCATATTTAGCATTTGTGGCAATGTTAGAAGCTGGTTTAGATGGTATTAAGAATAAAATTGATCCTGGAGAACCTACTGAGGCCAATATATATAAAATGTCTAATGACGAACTTAAAAAGAGAGGTATTGAACTTATTCCTTCAAGTTTGTGGGAAGCTTACCACGCATTTGAAAATGATGATATTGTAAAGGGGGCTTTAGGAGAACATATAAGTGAAAAATTCTTAGAACTTAAATATGCTGAATGGGACAACTATAGAATTAGAGTATTTGGTTATGAACAGAGTAAGTACATTAATATTTAAATTCATTCAATTTTTTTACTTATTTTTTTATTTTAGCATTTTAATGATATTTATTGTATTATTAATTGACTATATATATCAGTTGATTGTATTAACAGATTGTATTACTGATTAAATTAGCTGTATTTAACTGTATTTTTCGTTAATAAGGGAATAAAAAATTTTCATCAAAATAAATAAAAGAAACAAGTATTGATACATAAATTGATGTGTGGATTATTAATATATGAATAAGTTAGTGGATGTTTGGAGGTGTCTAATGTCTGATTCAGAACACAAAATGGTTGAAATTCTTAGAATTATAAATGAACAGGATGAGATAATAGGTTCTAAAAAGATAGCTAAAAAATTGCAATATAGAGGCTTTGATATTGGAGAACGGGCTGTTAGATATCATCTTAAGATATTAGATGAAAGAGGGTTCACTGAGCGTAAAGGTAATTTTGGTAGAATTATAACTAATTTGGGGAAAGAAGAATTAAATAACGCATTAATATATGATCAAGTAGATTTTATATTTTCAAAATCCGAAGAATTGATTTATCATTCTTTCTTTGATTTTGAGAATGGTAATGGAAATATTATAACATGTACCTCAAGTTTTAATTATCAAGAAGGATTATTAAAACTCATAAAAAGAGGTTTTCAGGCAGGATTGGCTATTAGCCCATACATTGATTGTCAAAAGGAAAAAATTGGAGATAAAGAATTAATTAAAATTAACACGGTTTGTGCAACAACGATTAATGGTGTTCTTTTATCTAATGGTGTTATTTCACAACCAGTATATAGTGGTCTTTTAGAAGTAGAAGATTATATGCCAAAACAATTTACTCATTTAGTATCCTTTAAAAACACATCTATAACACCTTTAGAAGCTTTTACAACCAACAAAATGACATCAGTAAGAGATGTTTTGGAAACTGGGACAGGAAATATTCCAGCAATATTTAATATTATCCCTGCTTCTTCAAGAGAAAAAACATTGAGTATTTTGGAGAAACTAAAAAGAATTGACATTGGAGGAGTTTTAAATATAGGAAAAAACAGTGAGGATGTTTTAGGTATTCCAATCACTGAAGGAATGTTTGGATTAACAGTTATTGGAGGTGTGACTCCGCTATGTTTAGTGTATGAGGGAGGATATGATGTTAATATAAAAATAGGGGAAGAAATACTTAAATATGAGAACTTGAACCCAATAACAAATCCAAAAAATGTATTGAAACAAGGAAATTATAGAATTAGTAACAAAGTACAATTCATACTTTCAAAGGCTTGGAATTTGTTTGAGGGAGTAAATTTTGATGTTGAGACTCATAATGGAAATCTTATAACTAATGTATCAATAATAAAAAAAGAGGATCTTGATAGATCAATTGAGGTAATGTATAGTACATATAAAAATTTGTCAGAGTATGTTAGTCCATACTATAAAATAGTCAATGATGTTGGAGATTACAATGAAATTGGAATAGCTACAATTTGTAGTTTATCTCTTGATGGAATTTTAGTTAACAATGGAATATTATCAACCCCTAAGTATGGTGGGCTTTTAGAGATCAAACCTAATCCCCAATTTATAGAACTAATTGCTTATGGTGGTTCATCTCTTGATCCCCATTTAATATACATATTCAAAGATTTAACTTCAGTCAGTCATAATAAAAAAGGTTATAAAAGGTTATTATCCTCAGTTAAAGAAATCCCTGTAGTTGCAAGAGAAGATACACAAAATTTACTATCTCTTATCGGTGGCATTGGAATCCCTGTTTATAAAGTAGGAAAACCACGAGAAATAGTTTATAACACGAAAATAGATGCATATAATTTTGCAATTGTAGCTGGAAGTGGATTAAACACGATTGCAGCTATTAAAGAAGAAAATATTGATATTAAAATTAAAGCTGTTGAAGGTTTAGAAAAGTTTTCTAATATGGAAACATTGAATTAGTTAGTTACTTTTTAATACTCACATTTGTCTATTGATATTATTACTTCTTCTCCATTTTTGGGTATATGATTAACTTCTATTAAGTCGTCTTTAATTTCTTCAAGATCAACTTCGACGGTAGAACTGGATGTACCTTCTAATACATGTATAAGGACCTTTGATCCTTTTTTCCCGTGATAATGGGTTTTATCAATATTTAAAACTTCTCCTGGAGTAAAAACTCTATTATATGATAGTTCTAAGGTGTCATTTTCTTTTACATTATCCATAATGTATTCAATAGCTAAATCACAATTCATTTTCATTTCTTTTACCATAAACCCACATCCAAACTTTTAAAAAGTTTGATTAAATTTCAACTAATACTTCAGTTGAAACTTTAAATAAAATTCCATAATAAATTAAATTAAAACTTTCATTATTAAAATCAAATGCATGATTAATTAAATAAAGATGTAATATTTTTATTATCAGTATTTTCAATTGATTAGCATATTTAAACAGAGTTATTCAACAGTAATTGTAATATCACTATCATCTTGCACATGTCTAACTTCTAAAAGATCATTTTTAATATTTTCCATATTGACTCTTACAACATCATTAACAAGCTCTCCATTCAGACGAAGAGAGACTATTAAAGCTTCATATCCCCAATCTTCTTCAATATTGATATCTAAAACATCTCCTGGAGCATAAACTCTATTATATGATAGTTCTAAGGTGTCATGTTTTTTAACATTTTTTTTTATATATTCTAAGGTTTCATCAGGATTTAAAGTAATTTCTTTTTCTTTCATAGTTCTCATTTTCCTTAAAGGCAGATTTTAGTTTTAAAAAATGTTTTTATTGTATGTTCTTTTAGAAATTTTTTAAGCTCTTAAATCTTAAAATTAATATATGATCCTAAATTAATGTATAAGAATTGTTTATAATTTCTATTTATCTTTTATTTTTTATAAATTTTTTATTTGATCTAACTTTTATTCACTTTTATCAATTTTATTCACTTTTTATATTATATCTTATTTTAATAATTAATAAAAAATAAAAAATAGGAAAGGATTAGAGAAAAAGTTTAGAGGAAATTCCATTAAAGGAAGTTCCTATTCTTCTCTGCATCTAAGTAAAGATTTCCTTTACCGTTTCTTGCAATATCTCCAGTGTACTTAATGTATTTACCATTAAGTTGTTTACCAGATATTTCAGGATTTATAACAATTTCAGGATCTACAAATCCTTCGAGTAATCTTGCAAGTTTTCCATTGATTACAATGTTTCCCCCTTGCATTTGACCTCCTGGCCAACGGGTAACATCACCATCAATTTGTATGTATCCTTTTGTCATGTGAATGCCTGCAAGAATATCACAGTCTCCACGGACATAAATTTCTCCGCCAGTTAAACATTCACCCAGTTGTTTACCAGCACTACCATGAACCATTATGGTTCCACCAGTCATTCCTCTCCAATCACCAATGTATGATGCACCGCAGAATTCACGAGTATTTCCTTTTATGGTTAATATGCCACCAGTCATTTCTCTGCCAGCATAACTTTCTGCATCTCCATTAACTACGATTTCTCCACCAGACATTTCACTGCCACAATGAAGATCGACACTACTGTTAACAACAATTTCTCCAGCACTCATAGCAAATCCAATGTATTTAACTCTTGTTAAGTCACCGTTAATTATTATTTTAACATCTGCTGGAGATTCAGCTGATCCTTCAATATCCACATCAAAATAATTTCTTAATAGGAATCTTGAGTTTCCTATAGGTACTTCATATTTTTCAAAATCTTTTTTCTCCCATTGATAAATTTTATCTGGAATGAGCTCATCAAACTCAAGTGCTATTTGTGAAGTTTCTTTTTGATTAAAAGTTACAATTTTCATTTATAACACAGCTCCTTATTTACCTGCTTTACCAGCTTGAACATTAACCGCAATTGGATTAGGTACAAAGTGGTCATGAACCTTATAGTTTTCAAACTTAATTGTATAGTATTTATTGAATGAAGGCATTATTTTTTCTACAATTGCCTCTTCTTCTGCTTCCAAACCACTTACATTAGTCCATAAAGTTCGACTTGGTACAATATCAACTATTTCTCCATCTTTAACCAAGATTTTACCATCTTTAAATGTGTAAGTAGCATTTCCAAATCCTTTTTCAATAGCTTCATGTTCAGCGGATGGATCTATATCATTAGGTTTTATGTCGTAAACAGCTATGTCAGCATTTGCACCAATGCCTAAATGACCTCTGTCTGTGAAACCATATGCTTTAGCAGGTGCTGCTCTTGATATGGTTGCTATTTCATTGAAATCATATTCACGATCAATTGTCGCTAACATAGATTTTTTTTCTACAGCTTTGTGAACTTCTCTGTTTTCAATCATTTCAGTTCTTCTTTTATTACTCATTAACCAAGATATGACTCTTGGGTATCTTATAAACGGTCCAGCATTAGGACTGTCAGTAGTTAAAAATATTTGCCATGGATTATGAACAAGTAAGAACATTTCAAGTCCAATAGCCCATTGTACTGAATGAACACTATTTCTTCCAGAATATATAAATGGAACTATCCCTGAAGCAGTTTCTAACTCAATATCCTTATTAGCCCATTTCAAGCCGTTTAATTGATGAAGATCGAATTCCATTGGTCCATCAGCAGTCATTGTTGTGGTTTCATCTAAGGTGATTTGTCCTACATCACAAGTAATGTAATCGTTATCATTGATGAAATTAGCAACATCTGATGCAGCTGATTCAAAATCTCTCCAGTTAGTTCCTGCATATGAGTGATATTGTATATGTGTCATGTGAACTGTTTGGTTTCTTACAGGGGAATTTTTGGAAATTCCTTTCACAATTTTCATGGATTCTACAGTTGTTCCATAGTTGCCTGGATGACCTAAATCATTTGGATGAAGGTGTATGGAGTGTGGGAGAGCTAATTTTTCATTTGCTTTAGCTAAAGCTGTGATTACTTCTCTTGCTGTTACATCAAAGTAAGGAGCAGGATCGTCAATTCCATGTACATTCATACCCCAACCCCATGCTTCTCCACCACATGGGTTAACTAATTTAATACCATATCCTTTAACTAATTTTAGCCAGTATGATACGAATGCAGCTAAATCATCAATCTTACCTTCTTTTGCATACTCCATTGTAAACCAATTATTACCAAATAATGGTAAAGGGGCTATATCTAAGTTTGGAATAGTATTGATTTCTTCATGTGTATGTTTTGCTTCTAAAGGAGGCATTGCTGCTTCAACAACAGTACCATATCCCATTCTTGAATATCTATATCCTGTTGCAGGACAACTTGGTATGGAAAATCCAGTTTCAGCACGAGTTACACCTTTTTTAGGTACAATTCCTCTTCTTGAGTCTTCTGGTCTATATAGGCGACCTACGACTAATTTAGGTCCAGCTATATGTGAATGAGGATCTACACCAGCAGCCATAACTAATTTATCAGTCACATCTATCTCTTTCGCATTAGGAGAGACATCGTCAACGATTTTACCATCTTTAAACATGACATCTTTCTTTTCTCCTTCTACATCATTGGTAGGGTCATAAACAATACCATTTTTTAATATGTATTCCATCAAAATCACCTTATTTGCCTGCTACTTTTGGCTTTATACCTTTTATTCTTTGAACCCTTTTTAATAGCTCATTAACAATCCATTCATCATCTCTGGCAGTCTCTGGTCTGCTTATAGCTTGTTTCATATATATTGGAACACCATCCATTCTATAACTTGTTCCTGCAGCTTCAACAGCTATAAATGATCCTGGTAGAACAACATCTGCTAACTCTGTAGATGGTCCCCAGTGAATATCTATTTGAATAACAGGAATATTTGCTAAGTGCCTATTAGCACCAGATGGGAAATGAGCACCAGGGTCCGCAGCTATTACCATAAAAACATCCGGCTCTTCTCTTGTCAGTAAATCAATGGTATTAGTTTCACCATTCATATATCGAGGGTAACCTCTTGCGAAATCAACTCCATAAGGGAAACCTTGTTCAAATGCCATGAAAATATTAAATCCATTAACATTGAAATGTCCTCTCATTGGTATAAGGTTCCATTTAGAGAATTTGTTAAGATCTTGAACTAAGTTAATAGCTATATCAATATTTCTTTGCTTAGATAATGTGTGGGTTAAACCTAATCCAAAAAATAAAGCTCCAAATTGTGCTTTTTTCATCTCTTCTACCAAATTTTCAATATCTTCTTTAGGAATTCCTGATATGATGTCTTTTTCAAGTTTTTTACCTCTCAAAACAGCTCTCATAGCATTATAAAATTCATAATCTCCGTTTTGTTCAAATCCAACCCATATATCTGACATTTTCGCAGTATCAGTATATCTTGGATCCATTGTAACAACGGTTCTATCAAATCTTCCTCTTTTACGGAAATATCCTCTTGGGAATGTTGAATATCTTCCTAAATGTCTTGGATGAGAGTTCATTGCATTGTTACCAGTATAAACAATCATATCTGCACGATTTTTAACTTCACCTAAGGTCATAACAGGATATCCTGCATTTTGAACCGCTTGAAGTGAAGGACCGTGACAAATTGTTGCTTGGTTATCTAATACAGCTCCAACAAGCTCTCCAAGTTCTAAACCATAGTGCATTGTTTCAATTGAAGTTTCACTCCATCCATAGAATACAGGTCTCACTGCATTAGCTATAAGTTCTGCAGCTTTATCTAATGCTGTATTCCAGTCAGTTTCGACAAGGTTACCATTTTCGTCACGAACCATTGGAACAAGCAATCTTTGGTCCATATCTTCCATGATTTTACTTGCACCTAAACGACATGCATGTCTTACACCTACAACATGTCCACCATCAACATATCCGTTAACTACAATACCATCTTTTAATTCACCTTTTATTTCTCCACCTTTTACTAAGTAGACTAAGTCATCACAGTTACAACCACAAAAAGCACAAGTACAGTTTTCTACTTTATAATCGTAGTCAGCAATTGGTTTTTCATATGCCATAGTTTTCAGCTCCTATAATTACTTGCATTGTTATCAGGTAGTTTAACTAATCTATTACCTGTAGAAGTTCTATTACCTGTAGAAGTTTCATCATCACTATACTTTTTATAAACTTCTGCCATTAAATCAGCCATTAGTAACGGCTGTTCATCACTTTTTTCAATGGTCGCTGGCACACCTTTATATGTAGGATCACAACAACAGTAGGTTTCAGGACTTACAACAACATTAGCCCAAGGACCTTTGCATATGAAAATTTGACCTTCGTGAGGTGCATCTCTTGAATGAGCCACATAAACAACTACTTCTCCCCAATCAGTCTTCACAATAGCTGTATCCCAGTTTTTAACTCCCAATTTAGCCATATCTTTAGGATCCATATATGCAGTGCCAGATACATGACGATATTCATCTTTTAGTGTGGATCCTCTTTTTTTACAGGCTCCTTGATAAATATCACTTCCAGTGTTTAACATAACACTTAATTTATCTCTTTTTGTTGCTGTTGGTTCATCAAACTTAACTACATTAGGTACACTTGGTTTATTAACATATGTCATTTTTAACACCTCTATTCTAACCATATAGCATCAACAGGACAAAATATTTGGCATGTTCCACATTTTTCACATTTATCTTCGTTGAAAAGTTTTATAAAGCCATTTTCAACCATCATTATCACATCTTCCTTTAAAGATCCATGTCCTCCAGAAACTTCTGGACTAATAGATACATTAACAGGACATGCAACAACACATACTCCACATCCGAGACAGTTATCTTGATTTACTTTAAGTTCCATATAATCACCTAATTTTTTAAAGCTTCGAATTTTGCAATCCAAGATTTGGATTTTGTTGGAGTGTAATCAACATTTGTTATTTGCACTTCAATTGCTTCGACAGGGCATGCTTTGGCACATGCACCACATTTAATACAATATTGTTCATCTTTAGCAACATTATTGACAATTTCTCCACTTTTAGAAGGTTTTGGGAAAGATAAAACATCGCATGGACAAATGTCTACACAAGTTCCACAAACAGTACACATATCTTGATGAATGGTTAATGTTCCTTCAAATGGCTTTTTAACTTTTGCAGCGTCAGTAGGGCAAACTCCTTCGCACCAACCACATTTAATACAAAGTTCATCATCAATAAATGAGCTTCCTTTAGTCACAGCATCTTCCATGTTAATATCATAGTCTCCATAAGAGCATATTCTACACGCGGCTTTAATAGCCGTAACTGGGCATGATTTCTTACATACTAAACAGTATACACATTTATCTTTATTAACATTTATAGATTCTGCTTCAGGAGTTCTATCAACATCGATTGCATCCGCAGGACACATTTCTTCACATATTCCACAGTAAACACAAGTTTCTTCATTAACCTCGATTTCACCAGTGACTAACTTAGATCTATCTGGTAAAGATCTGGCTATTGTAATAGCTTCTCTTGGACACGCAATTTCACATTTTTGACAGTAAATACATTTATCATCATCAATTTCAGCATAAGATTCGTATTTAGGATAAGAATCAATTTTTGAAATTGGTTGATTATCAATAGAGAAAATTAAAGCATCTGCAGGACAAACTCCACTACACATACCACAAAGAACACATTTGTCTTCGTTTATTGATAGCTTTGAGTTTGGACTATTAGTTCTTACAATTGCACCAACATCGTCTAAAGTGATAGCTGATACTGGGCAAGTTGATTCACAAATCCCACAACCGATACATACATGATCTTTGAATGATAAATTTCTTATTTCTTCTGCTGATCTTTTAATGTTAAAATTTTTATCATTAACTTCTTTGGTATTCGCGATCATTATTTACCTCCAAAATTTTAATTGAATTAGTTGGGCAACCTTCTTGACATATTAGGCAACCACAACATTTAATGGGACTAATGTTAGCTTTTAAAGATTTTATACTAACAGCTTCCATTAAGCATAAATCTACACATAAACCACAGCCAATACAAGAATCTAAAACATCAGCTTTAAATTCCTTGCTTTGACATGTTGAAATAATTTTTTGGGTTTTCTTAGCATTTTTAATTAATACATTAGTCAAAATTAAAAAATCTTTAGGACACAATTGGGTCATAGTTTTAGCAACATCAATAGAATTCCATGATAGATTTCTACCATTTAAATAATGTGAAACAGTAGAACGATCAATTTCCAGTTCTTCAGCTATTTTTTGTTGAGTTAAACCTTTTTTCTTCAATTCGATTGTAGCTAAATATTTTAAACCAGAGACAATATGTTTTGGCATAACTTCACCATGTGTATTAATTACACATTAATTTTAGTATTATATATAATATATCTCTTAAATTAAATAGAAAAATTTATATAGTGTAGTGTACTAATAACACATAAATTTGTCTGACTTTATTTATTGAATTTGTTTTCACATATTTATTTAAGTTAAATCATAAAATAAGGGACTTAATAGCTATTATTTAAAAACTATGTTTATTAATTAGTAATCAATTAAAATCACACTATATTTGCTATTATATGTAGAAGTAAATAAAATATATTTTTTGAAAATAACGGTAATATAATTTTAATAAGTATATTTTTTTAGGACAAGCTAATAGTTAGTATGTATACTAAGAACACAATAGCATAATAACTTAAGTTAAAGATATTTAATTAATTTTTATAATAAGCAAGACAAAATTTTTCAATTTTAATAATTTTTTTGTGGTATATAAGTCTGCCCAACAATAGAGATTCGTGAAAAAATAAGTTGCTCAATTTTCAATTTTAAATACTTGTACGATCTTATTTTTCGTGTGAAAATAATTGTTTAGACAATCTCATATATCAAAACTTTTATAAATTTTTATTAAAAATTTTTACAGAAAATTATTCTTAAAGTTGCTTGTAATTTTAATTAAAGGATAATTATAAATTTTAAAATTCTAATAAAAATATAATAAAATATAGATAAAGTTCTTTAAATTAAATATATTAAACTATTAAATTTTTTAATTTTATAAAATTTCCAAATACTATAATATATTCTTAATAACTTAATTTGTAATAAAAAATATCATGAACTATAATCAATAGATTAAAATAAATTTATTTAATTTTAAAAGTATTAACTTTTAAAGTCAGAAAACCTTTGATTTTCTCTATTTTAAGGAATTTCATCTTTTGAAACATATTAAACTTAATATAAAAACTTAAACTATTTAATTTTTCATTTGTTAGTAGTTATAATAATTTTATTTAAAATATTGAGGGCTAAAACATCAATGTCATCAACTTAACGATTTTTATTTAAATTGAGTTTTATATTTTTCATGATAAATTAGGATTTATATTAGTGTTGAGACAATTTAATTTTAATTGTTTTATTTTAGATATAATATTTTGATAATTTTTTATCTGCATATTTCTTTGGTAAAATTCCAGCTTATTGTAGATTTATTTTCGTTTCTAA